>DATBML010000475.1:0-2276 GCA_036554885.1 Desulfuromonadales bacterium | reverse complement strand
TGAGAACCAGGGCCTCCTCGCCGCCGCGGCCGAAGACGAAGGGGTCCCCACCCTTGAGCCGGGCGACCACCTTGCCCTGCCGGGCCAGGTCCACCAGCAGGGCGTTGATCTCAGCCTGCGGGCGATGATGGTGGCCGCGGGTCTTGCCGACATAAATCCGGTCGGCGCCGGGCGCTTCGCGCAGCAGCTCCGGATTCGCCAGGTAGTCGTAGACCACCACCTCGGCCCGCCGCAGACAATCGAGTCCCTTGACGGTGAGAAGCCCCGGGTCGCCGGGACCGGCGCCGATGAGATAGACGATGCCTTTTTTCAAGGATGCAACCTTGCGCAAACGGGTAGGGGCGCAGCATGCTGCGCCCCTACGTGCCTTCGTCCGGGGGAAAAATCAAACATCCTCGCGGGTCGCGTTGAACGTTTCGTGCTGGTAGACCTCGTTGAGTATCTTGCCGGCGCCCTGGATGAGGAGATCGTCGGCAAGGGAGGTCCCCAGTAGCTCTGCGGAGTCGACGCGGCCGATGACGGTTTTCTTGAGAAGCTGCACCCCCTCGCAATCGGCCACCAGGCCGGTCAGGGTGAGTTGGCTGCCGCTGACGGTGCCGTGGCAGGCGATGGGAACCTGACACCCCCCTTCGAGGCGTTTGAGGAAGGCGCGCTCACCGCGCACCGCCCAGTCGGTCTCGGGGTGGTTGAAGAAGTCGATCAGGGCGTTGATCTCGGCATCGTCGATGCGGCTTTCCAACCCCAGGGCTCCCTGGCCGATGGCCGGCAGGGAAATCTCGACCGGCAGGTACTCGCCGATCTGGCTGGTGAAGCCGAGGCGATGCATGCCGGCAGCGGCCAGGATCACCGCGTCGAGGTTGTCTTCCGTCAGCTTGCGGATGCGGGTTTCGACATTACCGCGGATATCGAGCATCTGGAAGTCGGGACGCAGGTGCAGCAGCTGGGCCTTGCGGCGCAGGGCGCTGGTGCCGATGCGGGCGCCCTGGGGAAGCTCGCTCCAGCTGGAAACCCCCGGGCGGAGGATGACGATATCGCGGCAGTCTTCGCGCTCGGTGATGCAGCGCAGCGACAGCCCCTTGGGGAAGATGGTCGGCACATCCTTCATCGAATGGACGGCGATGTCGATCTCGCCGCGCAGCATCGCTTCTTCGATTTCCTTGACGAACAGTCCCTTGCCGCCGACCATGGCGAGCGGCACGTCGAGAATCTTGTCCCCCTGCGTCTTGATCTTGGTCAGGGTGACCTCCAGGCCGGGGTAGCGTTTTTCCAGCTCGGACTTGACCCAGTTGGCCTGCCACAGCGCCAACTGGCTGGCCCGGGTGCCGATGCGAAGCGTCTTCATAGCCATGTATCCATATCTCCTTTAGTCCTCGACGCTCTGCTCGTCGAGTGATTTCATTTCGCCTTCGGGGTTCGGCGCTTCGAGATCGAAGAGCACCCGGACGGCATCGACGTAGTTCTCGCCGGCACCGTCGTTCTGCGACTGTTTGAGGATGGTGATCGGCTGGTGCAGCACCTTGTTGATGATGGCGGCGGTCAGGGCCTCGATCGACTTCTTCTCTTTCGGCCCCAGCTCCTTGAGGCTGGCAAAGGTCTTCTCCAGTTCGCCGAGGCGGATCTCCTCGAGCCGCTTGCGCAGCGAAACGATGGTCGGCACCACTTCGAGGCTGGCGATCCAGCGGTGGAACTGGTCAATCTCCAGGTCGATGATCGCTTCGGCCTTCTTCGCTTCCTTCTGCCGTTCCTTGAGGTTGGACTGCACCACCCCCTGCAGGTCGTCGACATCGTAGAGATAGACGTTGTCGATGTCGTTGACCTTGGGGTCGATGTCGCGCGGCACGGCGATGTCGATGAAGAACATCGGCTTGTTCTTGCGCTGGCGGATGACTTCCTCCACCTTTTTGTGACCGAGGATGAAATTGGGCGCCCCGGTAGAGGTCATGACGATGTCGACCTGGTGCAGGTGATCGGCAAAATTATCGAAGAGGATCGGCCTGCCGCCGAACTCCGCGGCCAGTTTCTCCGCCCGCTCGAAGGTACGGTTGGTGACGAAGACCTGGGAAACCCCGTTGTTGACGAAGTGGCGTGCCGCCAGTTCACACATCTCGCCGGCACCGATGATCATGACCGTCTTGCCGTCGAGGCTGCCGAAGATTTTGCGCGCCAGCTCCACGGCGGCAAAGGAGACGGAGACGGCGTTGCTGGCGATGTCGGTTTCGGTGCGCACCCGCTTGGCGACGGAAAAGGCCTTGTGCAGAAAGCGGTTGAGGATCAGG
>DATBML010000408.1:0-5419 GCA_036554885.1 Desulfuromonadales bacterium | reverse complement strand
TCTGCCGCAACTGGGAGAGGATGATCAGGCTGACCAACAGGAAGCCGAGCAGAAACAGGGATGCAAAGAGGCCTTTAAGCCGATGACCGTTTTCCGGCTTGCCGGCCTTGACGCTTTTGCGGGGCTTCTGACTGCGGGATTTCTTTTGGGAGGGCATGCGTCAGGTCGGAATAAATGGGGGGATAAAGATATCCCCCCGGTTGCAAACAAAAAGATGATCAGGCTGCAGGACGTTCCAGGCCTTTGAGAATTTTCCACCCTTTTAGAAGATCGAGGGCACGAATCAACTGATAATCACCAAGTGCTTCCTCGTCGAGGGAGAATTTCTGCATCGGACCGGAAGGACTCTCCTGCTCCGGCTTGTCCGGCGTTTCGAAATGATTTTTCAGGTCTTTCTCACGGAAGTGGCTGCCGTCGGCCTCCTCCTTGATCTCTCCGGGATGAACGACGATGTCGGGCGTAATGCCCCGGGCCTGGATCGAGGTGCCGTTCGGAGTGAAATAGCGGGCCGTGGTCAGGCGCAGCCCTGAGTTGTCACCGAGAGGGATGATGGTCTGCACCGACCCTTTGCCAAAGCTCTGGGTCCCCATGACTACCCCACGTCGATGGTCCTGCAGCGCGCCGGCCACGATCTCCGCGGCGCTGGCGCTGCCGCCGTTGATCAAAATCACCATGGGGTATTGGGGTTCGGTCCCTTTCTGATGTGCAATGAACTTCATCTGGCTGCCTTCCTCACGTCCCTCGGTATAGACGATAAGTCCGCTCTCCAGAAAGGCGTCGGAAACTTTGACCGCCTGGTCGAGCAGACCGCCGGGATTGTTGCGCAGGTCGAGAACCAGGCCCAGGAGACTGCCGCTGTTCTCCTTGCGCAGACCATCCAGGGCAGCTAGCAGGTCTTCGGCGGTCCGTTCCTGGAACTGGGTCACCCGAACGTAACCGAAGCCATCCTCCAGGGTCCTTGCCTTGATGCTCCTGATCTTGATGAGTTCACGAACCAGGATGAACTCCCGGGGTTTGTCGAAGCTATCGCGCATGATGGTGATGCTGACCTTGCTCCCCTTTGTGCCGCGCATCATCTTGACCGCTTCCATGATCCCCATATCCTTGGTGTACTTCTCTTCGATCTTGAGGATCTGATCGCCGGCCTGCAGCCCCGCCAGGTAGGCCGGAGTGTCTTCGATCGGTGAAACGATGGTCAATATCCCGTCCTTGACGGTGATCTCGATTCCCACGCCGCCGAATTCGCCGCTCGTGTCGATCTGCATCTCCTTGAACATTTCAGGAGGCATGAAGCCGGAATGCGGGTCCAGAGAGGCCAGCATGCCGTTGATGGCCCCGTAAATGAGATCTTTCATCGGGACTTCTTCGACATAACTTTTGCCGACGATGGAAAGCACATCGGTAAAAAGCTCGAGATCCTGGTACTGGGGAGATGCCTCCGCCTGGACCACGCGGTTGACCTGCCCTGTCGATATCCACCCCAGTAGAACAATGGCCAGCAGCAGGATCAGAATGCTGGACCGCTTTCTTCTAAACATCCGTTTTCCTCCGGAGATAATGAGACTTTTTCAGCGCGGCAACAGCCACGCCAGCGGATCGAGGGGAGAGCCGCCGCGCCTGATTTCGAAATAAACGCCTTTACTGCCTTCCAGACCGGAATAGCCCAGGATGTCTCCCGCAGCCAGCAAATCGCCGACCTTTTTGCTCAGCCGTGACGCCTGTGCATACAGGGAATAATAGCTGTCGCCGTGGTCGATGATCAGCAGATTACCGTAACCCTTGAACCAGTTGGCAAAGAGGACCCGGCCGGGGCCGACGGCCCGGATCGGATTTTCGCCAACTGTGGCGATCTCGATCCCGTGGCTGTCGTACATGGTCCCCAGCTCGGGATGCCGGCCGGCACCGAAACCAATCCGGACCGCCCCCTCGACCGGCCAGGGGAGCCGGCCTTTGCGAGAGGCAAAAAACCCAGTTTTTTCACTATACTCCCGGGGCTTTTCCGATTCAAGCTTTTTGACCAGACCGGCCAGCCGGCCTGCTCTCTCGCGAAGTTCCGCCAACGCCGCCGCCAGCGACTGGCGATCGCGGCGCACCTGCACCAGAAGCTCCTCCTTGAGACGCAGCGCCTGACGCGCTGTTTTCCGGTTTTCCGCCAACGCGGCAATCCCTGCCTGCTGCTCCCGGCGCAGTACCGTCAACTGCGCCAGAGCCGTCTGCAGTTCATCAAGCTGCTGCCGGTAAGTGGCGAGCAACTCTCGGTCGCGGCGCACGATACGGCCGAGAAAATCGTAATCCTGGGCCATCTGTGCCGGTGAAGAAGGCGAGAAGAGGATCTTGACCATGCCGGTTTCGCCGGCTTTGTAGAGTGCTGCCAGACGCCGGCGCACGTCGGCTTCGCTGGCGGATGCAGCACGCCGGGCCTCTGCCGCCGCCTCCTCACTTTTGGCGATCTCCAACTCAATTGTCGCCAGACGCCGCTTCTGCCCTGCCAGTTGCGACCCTAGGCGCGAGATCTCGGTTTCCACTGTCTGCAGGTCTTCGGCCAGCGAATGCTCCGCGGTCTGCTTCGCCTCGAGGTTCTTTGCCGTCTGGGCAATCCGCTTCTGGATTTCTTCCAGTTTCCGGCGGCTCTCGTCCAGCTCAGACGCCGTTGGTACAGCCGCCAGCAGCAATACAAGGCTCAAGGTGATCGCCGCACCTCGTAGCAGATGCCACAATAATTTCACGGGATCATATCCGTACGAGCTTGCGCAACGACAGCAGACTGCCGGCAAAACCGAGCAGGACACCGGCGGCAATCAGCAGAAGCTGCCAGGACAAGGGGAGGAAGGTCACCCGCTCAACCCCCGAAGCGAGGAGCAGCGAATTCAGCCCCTGTTGCAGGAAGAGTTGAAAGAGAGCATAGGCGCCAGCCACGGCGAGTCCCCCGCCCAGCGCTCCCTGCAGCGCTCCCTCGAGAAGAAACGGGGATTTGATGAAGATCGGCGTGGCACCGACCAGGGCCATGATCTCCAATTCGTCGCGGCGGGCATAGAGGGTAAGCTTGATGGTATTGGCGACGATAAACAGGGCGGCAAACAGCAAAAACCCGCCTAGAATTGCCCCGGCAAAACGCAGCAGGGAGACAAAGGACTCAAAGCGTTCCAGCCACTCCTGTCCGTAACGCAGGTCCGACAGGCCGGTATTATGTCGCAAACGGCTGACGAGAGCCGAAACCCCCACGCGATTGCGGCTTTCTTCATTGAGGGTAATCTCGAAGGAGGCAGGGAGGATATCCGGGGCGACGCCTTCCAGAAGGTCGGCATCATCGGCCAATCGCTTCTTGAAGCGCTTCAGTGCTTCGGCGCGAGAGACGAAATCAACCTTCTCGACTTCCGGCAAGCCACGGATGTCAGCCATCCACTGCTGCAGAATCCTCTCCTCCGGGATGGTATCGATGAAAGCCACCACCTGAACATCCTCGCTCCAGTGCCGGGTGAGCTTCTGCACGTTCAACACGACAATGGCGAAGAAGGCGAGAATGGTGAGCGCAACGGCTACCGTCCCCACTGCGGCGCTGCAGAGCATGGGACTCTGGCGCATGTTGCGCAGAGCCCGAAGCACAAAAAACCCGGATCGTTCGAACAAGATCAACACCTCGAAAATTCGAGTGGGACCTCAGCCCTCACCCATCTGGCTAACGGCTCACGGCCTCTCAGGGGGTCCGGTCGTCCACCAGGCGCCCGCTTTCGAGTACAATCAGCCGCCGAGGGAAACGACGAATCAATTCCCGGTCGTGGGTTGCCAGCAGGACGGTCGTGCCCCGGGCGTTGGCCCCCCGGAAGAGTTCAAGTATCTCTACAGTCACTTCGGGATCGAGGTTGCCGGTCGGCTCATCGGCCAGCAAAACGAGGGGATCAACCACCAGGGCGCGGGCAATCGCCACACGCTGCTGCTCCCCTCCGGAAAGCTCAAGCGGATGGCGCTGGAGCTTGTGCTCCAGGCCGACCTGTTTAATCGTCTGGTAGACCTTTTTGCTGATTTCGTAACGCTTTCTCCCCTGAATCTCCAGCGGGAATGCGACATTCTCGAAAACCGTACGGGCAGTCAGCAGCTTGAAGTCCTGGAAAACCACTCCCATCCGGCGACGCAGGAGGGAAATCCGGGCCGGACTCATACGGGTCAGGTTCTGCCCGTCGATCAGGATCTGCCCCCGGTTAGGCTTCTCCGCACCGTAAAGGAGCTTGAGCAATGTCGATTTCCCCGCCCCGGATGGCCCGGTAATATAGACGAAATCCCCTTTCGGAATTTTCAGGGTGATGTCATCGAGAGCGGCAGAATCTTTCTGATAAGCCCTGCCTAAATTGTATATCTGGATCATCTTCTAGCTACCATTCGCTATACGGCCGGCCGTCGAGTCCCACGAGTTCGCTGCCGCTGTGTACGTCGTAGAGCGAACCGCAGGGAATTTCACCCTCATCAGCGGCTTCCGGAGGAACGATTGCCCAACTTTCGGAGGACTGGGTAAAGGGGTCTTTGGGAATTCCCCGCAGATACCGTTTACTGACCAGATCATCCAGCGTTTCCGGATAACAGGCATTGTCGGCATAGAAGGCATCGATCGCATGCCGCATCTGGAAGAGATCTTCCGCCAGGACCGTCTCGCGCGAACGGATGACACTGCGCTGGTAGCTCGGCACGGCGATGGCGGCCAGTATACCGATGATGGTCATGACGATAAGCAGCTCGATGAGGGTGAATCCCCTACCGCTGCGGCAAGTCTTATATGCGTTCATGCAATCCTACCACTCATTGTAAGGCGTGCCGTCCAGGGCGATGCCGTCACTCTGCGAATGGACATCGTAGATATCGCCGCCGCTCCAGCTGTCGCCCGGATCGTCTGCGTAAGCGCGAAGCGCCCAGTTCTCAGCGGCGGGGAGATCGCCAGGGGCAAAAGGATCCCTGGGGATGGCTCGCAGGTAACGACGCTTGGGACTGTAGAGACCCCCCCACTCCTCGCCCTCGACCAGGACATTCATCTCTTTCGGATAGCCGGTCTCGCCGAGAGTCGCATTGATCTTTTTCTCCAGCACTGCCTTGTCGTAATCGGCCTTGTACTCATCGATCGCCGTGCGGATCAGGCGCAGCGAACGGCGCAGCTCAATCTCCTTGGTCCGCTTGATCGTCACCTCGGCCATCGGCAGCACCGCCGAGGCCAGCACCGCCAGAATGGCCAGGGTGATTAGCAACTCGAGGAAGGTCAGACCACATTGGTTTCGGCGGAGACGGAAGACGGACATCGGCAAACTAGCGGACCTCCACCGTGATGCCAGCAACGGTAACGGGCAAACGGTTACCGTTCGGATCGCGGAAATTGAGCCGATCAAGCCTGAGCGATGCGGTACCGGCCGCCTTGGCCTTGAACACCAGATGCAAGAGT
>DATBML010000405.1:0-2495 GCA_036554885.1 Desulfuromonadales bacterium | reverse complement strand
CGAACTGGGAGCCGAGAGTGAGGCGGAGACGACCGGGGATCAGTTCCACCTCGTCCTGGACGAAGGCCCGCAGCAGTGCTTTGCTGTCGTTCTCGGGGTCGAAGGCGAGGGTCGGACCGGGGCGGGTGTCGTCCTCGTAGTAACGGTAGCCCAGACCCCAGAGCAGGCTGTGTCGCTTGCCCGGGGCGAAGCGGTGCTGGAAATCGAGATCGTATGTATTGCGGGCCTGGCCGGTGATCGCATCGTGATTCAGCGCCCGGTCGAAATAGACCTGCAGGGCGAGGTCCGAGGTTTCGGAGAGGGTGCGGCACCAGCGGGAGAGCAGGTTGCCGCCGGAGACGTCGGTATCTTCGTCGAACTGCCGGCTGAAAGGGGGGCTCAGGGTGGGGACGATGAACGTCTCGCCGATGCGGCCGCGGTAGATATCCCCCTGGACGGTAAAGGCATTGACGGCATCGGCCTGTCGGTCGAGGCGGAAGCCGGCCCGCTGCATACGCCAGTCGTCGGCCCCCTCCCGGCCCGAAGCGTCCCGGCCGCCGTCCCGTTCGAAAGCTTTGCCGTAGAGACGGAGAAAGGTGCCCTTGCCCAGCCTTACACCCTGCCGGGCACCGACAAAGGCACGTTCCTCGGTGCCGCCGCCCGCCGTCAGCAGGGTTCCCTGGGTGGCACCGGCCTCCCGCGTGATGATGTTGATCACCCCGTTGACCGCATTGGCGCCCCACAGCGCCGCGCCGGGGCCGCGAATCACCTCGATGCGCTCCACGTCTTCGAGCAGGGTGTCCTGGATGTCCCAGAAAACCCCGGAAAAGAGGTGATTGTAGAGGGTGCGGCCGTCCATGAGGACGAGCAGCTTGTTGGCGAAGCGGCCGTTGAAGCCGCGGGCCGAAACGGCCCAGGCATTGCTGCTGATGCGCGCCACCTGGACGCCGGGGGCCAGGCGAAGGGCTTCGGGGATGCTGGTAGCGCCAGAACGCCGGATATCCTCGCTGCTGATGACGAAGACGGCGGCGGTCGCGTCCTGAAGGCTTTGGGGCGTTTTGGCGACCGAGATCACCTCGATGTTCATCAACTCCTGGAGGGTCAGCTCGGTCAGGTCGGTTACGAAGGGGGAGGCCGCATCGCTGCCGGCCGCCAGGCCGGTGCCGCAGCAGCAGCCGACCAGCGTCAGCGCCGGGATGAGGCGCAACCATCCAGCCGGCAACACGGCGCGACGCTTTCCGACTCCGCGGTGGAAGAACATGGCGATCTCCGGCAGGGGATTGTCTCGGCGGAACCGTCCGCCCGGCGAATGTCTCGCCAAATCTATGTTTTATTTTTTGCCGAGTCAATGAAATTGAAGGCTTCCGTCCCCTCGCCGGCCCCGGGAAGTTGTTATACTCCTCCCAGCAGGATTATCCTGAAACAAGACGGAGGATTACGATGAGCGAAGCAAACATGGAAATCGTCCAGGGGGACATCACGAAGTTGCAAGTCGACGCCATCGTCAACGCCGCCAATACCTCGCTGCTCGGCGGCGGCGGCGTCGACGGGGCGATTCACCGGGCGGCCGGGCCGCAGCTGCTCGCGGAGTGCCGCGACCTCGGCGGCTGTCCGACCGGCGAGGCGAGGCTCACCCGGGGGTACGAGCTGCCGGCGAAATACGTCATCCATACGGTCGGTCCGGTCTGGCACGGCGGCGACCGGGGCGAGGAGGAACTGCTGGCCAACTGCTACCGCAACAGCCATCGCCTGGCGGCGGAATACGGGATCGAAATGCTCGCCTTCCCCTCGATCAGCACCGGCGTCTACCGCTTTCCCATCGACCGGGCCTGCCGCATCGCCCTGCGCGAGGTCCGGGCGTTTCTGGCAAAGACGTCATCGCTGCACAAGGTCTTCTTCGTCTGTTTTTCGGAAAGCGACGCCCGGATCTACCGGCAGGCGCTGCAGGAACCGGAGGCGGATTAGCACGCCGGACAATTTCGGCCGGGGACCGCAGCGGAAAATGGATTGACTTGCAGTTCCTGAAATGCGATAGAATGAGTCTTTATTTATCTTTCCCGGAGGATAGAAGATGAGCGACAAGCTGGAGGTACAGGCCGCCCTCAAAGAGGCAATCCAGACCGAAAAGGCCGCCATGGATTTCTATAGATTCGGCGCCGAAAAGATGGCCGACGACAGGGCGCGCGAGGTTTTCGAGCTGCTCGCCCGGGAGGAGCGGCATCACGCCCAGATGTTCTACAACGCCTACCAGGGAAGGGATCTTCCCTATTTCGAGGATTACATCGCCTCCCCGCCCGACACCGATTCGAAATGGTGGAAAGCCCTGCAGGAAGCGAGCCTGTCCGGATTTGACGAGCGCAAGGCGCTGGAGCTGGCCATCGACCAGGAAGAGGCGCTGGAGGAGCAGTTGCGACGGATCGCCGCCAAAGTCAATGACCCCGAAATTCGTACCATCTACGAGGCCAATGCCAAGTCGACCCATCACCATGCCGAGCTGATCGGGGAGCAGTACCGGG
>DATBML010000401.1:0-5758 GCA_036554885.1 Desulfuromonadales bacterium | reverse complement strand
CTGACTCCGCCCAGGCCGGAATGCTTTCTTGCGGTACGCGGCCGGATGGTTGCATTCATCTTTGCCGATGACGGAAGCTTCGAGCGAGTCATTCCCTTTTCCGCCGGCGATGCCACGCTGGGTGTGGACATCCCTGCCGGCGTCTGGCACGCCGTTGTCTCGCTGGAGAGCGGCTCGGTCTTCTTCGAGACCAAGCCGGGCCCCTACCATCCACTCCCCGACAAGGATTTCGCCCCCTGGGCGCCGGCAGAAGGGAGCGATGAGGCGCCGGCCTACCTGGCCGGGTTGCAACGCGCCGTCGAGTTCAGGACCTGTTCGGCCGATTGACAGCGATTTCCGGTTTTACCCAATCACCAAGCACTGTTCACCAGTTACGGATTTCATGCCCGAACTGCCCGAAGTCGAAACCACCCGCAGGGGTATTGAGCCGCACCTCGTCGGCCGCACGATCGAACGGCTGGTCTGCCGCGTGCCGCGGCTGCGCTGGCCTTTGCCCGGCGAGGCCGTTGCTCCGGTGGGCGAGCAGGTGCTGGCGGTGGAGAGGCGGGCCAAGTACCTGCTGCTGCGCTGCAGCGACGGGACGTTGATCCTGCATCTCGGCATGAGCGGCCATCTGCGCCTGGTTGCTGCCGGTACGCCGCCGCAGCCGCATGACCATGTCGATCTCGTCTTCACCGACGGTACTGCACTGCGTTTCAACGACACCCGCCGTTTCGGTGCCCTGCTCTGGACTCCGGACGACCCGCTCCTTCATCCTCTGCTGGTGGAACTCGGTCCCGAACCGTTTGCCGCCGAAATGAATGGCGATTATCTTTACCGGCGTTCGCGGGGCCGCAAGGGAACAGTCAAGCCGTTCATCATGGACCAGCAGGTGGTGGTCGGGGTGGGGAACATCTACGCGAGCGAAGCCCTGTTCCGTGCCGGCATCGACCCGCGGCGGCCGGCCGGGAGCATCAGTCGTACCTGTTACGAGCGGCTGGCCGATGCGATCCGCGAAGTGCTGACCGATGCGATCGCCGCCGGCGGCACCACCATCCCGAATTTTATCGACGCCGGCGGCAAACCTGGCTATTTCGCTCTGCAGCTCAAGGTCTACGGCCGGGAAGGGGAGGCCTGCCCCGGTTGCGGCCGCCCCATCGTGCAGGAGCGTCTCGGCGGCCGGTCGACATATTTTTGCCGAAAATGTCAGAGGTGAAGCAAAATGCAAGATTAGCCCTGTAAATCTTGAATCTTGAATCTTGAATCGAGCCTGGAGTTCCCCATGGAAAATTTCCGCTTCAGCATCCCCTACACCGTCCGTGTCGCCGACGTCAATTACGGTGGCCATGTCTCCAACGCCGCCGTCCTCAACTTCTTCCAGGATGCCCGCATCGCCTATCTAGGCCATCTCGGACCGTTCTCCGAACTCGACATCGGCGGTTGCGGCATCATCCTGCCGGAAGCCCACGTGCGTTATCTGGGCGAAATGTTTCTCGGCGACGAGCTTAGAATCGGCGTGCGGGTGACCGAGGTGCGCAATTCCGCCTTCGTCATGGCCTACCGGATCGAGCGGCAGGGGGTGGCGACTACCGAAGGGACGACCCAACTGGTTGCCTTCGATTACCAGGCCCGCAAGCCGCGCCGCCTGCCCCCCGCATTCCGTGACGCGGTGACCGGCTTCGAGGGGCTCGGGGATTCTGCTTGACACGGCTTTCCCATCAATGGTAGGGTCGACTAACTTACCACCAACTGTTCCAGGATGAAAACGACTGTATCGTAGGCCCCGGAATGTTCCCGGGGCTTTTTTATTGTGGAACCCACGAGCCTGACAGATCAGGAATGGATCTACGATCCCCCGAGTCCGACAGGCTCCAAGAAAGAAGGATTTATGGCTTTTCAGGTATTCAACTTCAACCCCAAGGTCACCGCCGGCGTGGCGGAGGCGGGCTATGTTGCCCCGACGCCGATTCAGACGCAGGCGATTCCGGCCGTCATGCAGGGGCGCGATGTCATGGGACTGGCGCAGACCGGTACCGGCAAAACCGCCGCGTTCGCCCTGCCGATCCTGCATCGCCTGATGCACGGCGGGCAAGGCGTCGTGCGCGCCCTGGTCATCGCTCCCACCCGCGAACTGGCCGAGCAGATCCACCAGTCGATCGGGGCACTGGGCAAGCAGACCCGGCTGCGCAGCGTCACCATCTATGGCGGGGTGGGGATCAATCCGCAGATTCAGAAACTCAAAAAGGGCGTCGAGATCGTCGTCGCCTGTCCGGGCCGGCTCCTCGACCACATCGGCCAGGGGACTATCGACCTCTCCCATCTGGAAGTCCTGGTGCTCGACGAAGCCGACCAGATGTTCGACATGGGCTTTTTCCCGGCCATCCGGCAGATCCTCAAGAAACTGCCGCGCGAGCGGCAGACTCTGCTCTTTTCGGCCACCATGCCTGACGAAATTCGCCGCCTGGCGCACGAGGTGCTCAGCGATCCGGTCACCGTCCAGGTCGGCAACACAGCACCGCCGGTCACCGTCAGCCATGCCCTCTACCCGGTTTCCCAGCACCTCAAGACTCCCCTGCTGCTCGAGCTTCTGCAGCACACCGACACCGAGTCGGTGCTGGTCTTTACGCGCACCAAACACCGCGCCAAGCGCCTGGGCGAGCAGTTGGCCAAGGCCGGCTATAAAGCAGCCTCGCTGCAGGGGAACCTGTCCCAGAACAAGCGGCAGGCGGCCCTCGACGGTTTTCGCGACGGCTCGTTCCAGATCCTCGTGGCGACCGACATCGCCGCCCGCGGCATCGACGTCTCGCAGGTTTCGCATGTCATCAACTATGACATTCCCGACACACCCGAGGCCTACGTCCACCGCATCGGCCGCACCGGCCGCGCCGCCCGCAGCGGCGATGCCTTCACCCTGGTAACCGGCGAGGATACGGCAATGGTGCGTACCATCGAGAAGGTGCTCGGCACTTCACTCGAGCGCCGCAAGGTGGACGGATTCGATTATGCCGTTCCCGCGCCGAAGAAGGACGGCGAATTCGCCCGTCCGCCGCGGCAACCGGTGCCCCGGCGCAAGCCGGCCGGCCCGAATGCCCGCCAGCCTGGCGGCTCACCCGCTGCTGCCGTCCCGGTTCCCGGACGAAAACAACCATCCTCCCGGCCGCGCTCCTCGCAACGCAGCCGAGGTTAGCAAAGGAAAGGGCCAGACGGATAAATGATAAATCCGCCTGGCCCTTTTTCTCTGTTCGATACCCATTCTTGGACCATCTTTTTCACCACCCCTCTTTTTACAGTCGTCATGATTATTCCCGGTGAAGAATGGCACGCGGACCTGCATCCACAAATTGTTCGCCCTGGCCGGACGAGACCCTGCACTCCAAAGCGATTTTTCTGCACCTGCCGCTTTCTGGCTTGACAACTGGCCCTCGACGGCTGTTAAGTATTTCGGTGAGTTTCCCCGGTTTTTCGTATCCATTCCTTCTGATGTATCTCCCATGTCGAATGCCGTCGCCAAACATCCCGTCGTGACCCGCTCAGAAGTGACCTCCTGGCTGCTGGCTGCCCTGCTGCTGGTAGTGGCGGTCAAGTTTCGCCTGCTGGCCACCCTTTTTGCCGGCTTTCTGGTGTTCGAGCTGGTCCACGTCCTGGTTCCGGTTTTTCATCTGAGCCGCCTGGCCGGAAAGCGGGCCAAACTGGTCGCCGTGGCCTTGCTGTCCGCCGCAATTGTCGGCCTTTTGACGGTCGTGATCTTCTGGGCTGCGGCCTTCATTCGCGGCGGCGCAGATAATCTCCCCCTGCTGTTCCGGACGATGGCGGAAATTCTGGAGGAGTCCCGTCACTGGCTGCCGCCGATGATCGAGGAATATCTCCCCGCCGACGTCGAGGCGATGAAACTCGATGTCGCCGAATGGCTGCGGGGGCATGCCGGCGACCTCAAGGTGGTGGGGCGCGAGACGCTTCGCACCGTCGCCCACCTGCTGATCGGCATGGTCGTCGGCGCCATGCTTTCGCTGCGGGAAGCTCTGCCGGGACAGGCTGGGGGGGCGCCCCTGGCGGTCGCCCTGGGCGAGCGGATCCGACGCTTCGGCGGATCCTTTCGCCGCGTAGTATTCGCCCAGGTTCGCATCTCCGGCCTGAACGCCTTTCTGACCTGGATCTACCTCGGGATAGGCCTGCCCCTGTTCGGAATTTCCATTCCCTATACCAAGACCCTGATCGCCGTGACTTTTCTGGCCGGACTGCTGCCGGTGATCGGCAACCTGATATCCAACACCGTCATCGTCGTCGTCAGCCTGAGCCATTCGCTCGGAGTGGCGGCGGCGTCGCTGACATTTCTGGTGGTCATCCACAAGCTGGAATATTTCCTCAATGCCCACATCATCGGTTCCCGCATTCGTGCCAGTGCCTGGGAACTTCTGCTGGCGATGCTCCTCATGGAAGCCGTCTTCGGTCTGCGCGGCCTGATCGCCGCGCCCGTTTACTACGCCTATCTCAAGGACGAACTCTCCTCGCGCGGCCTCGTCTGATCGCGCGCCGTTTCATCTCTGTTTCCGCTGCTGCGTGTGCCTATCTTTCAAAATTGTAATGTAAAACATTGTTTTGTGATCTTATTTCTGCTACATTAATCCTCATCGGGCAAGGGTGCTGTTCCTGCGGGTTTTGGTTGCTGATGCGACGAGTTCCGCTTCGGGAGCAGGGAGCTAATAAATGCTTGCAAACCGGTTAGGGGGAGGAGATGGTCGAGACTCTGAAACGCTGGCTGCGAAGCGGGAATTCCCGTCAGGAAAAAAAAGAGGTCAAATGTCTCGGATGCGGGAAATGCTGCGAATCGTTCGGGGGGCATCTGCACACTTCCCCGGCGGACATCGAACGCTGGCAACGCCTGGGGCGCTTCGACCTGCTGGATCGGGTCAACCGGCTCGGTTGGATCTGGGTCGACCCTCAGACAAAGCGACTGGAAGAGCGCTGTCCGTTTCTCGATCGAACCGGGCCTGAAACTGCCCACTGCACGATTCACGAGATAAAGCCGGACATCTGCCGAGCCTATCCGACCCTGGCCCACGCCCGCCGGTGTCTGCGCGGCGTATTCTTGAACATCCCAGTGATTCTCGGCGGCATTCCGGCCGGAATAACCGCCCTTTTCGATGACCTTTTCTGCCTGATCTGAAAAGTATCGTGATCCGTGATCCGTGCCTGTCAAGATCAGCAGCTCACCGCCCGTTCATTGACCCCGATCGAGCTCGGTTGTCCGAATCGCTGGTCAGTGAATCACCCATTCGCTCCGCGGGAGAAGCGGAGGTTCGCTGCCTGCGCCAAGCTGCACCACGTAGCATCCCTTCGAGGCATAGCGCTGGCCCTGGCCGAAACTCAGGCGTGGGTAGAGGGTAATGGCGTAGACTTCGTCGTTCATCATGTCGATTCCGTCGAGAAAATAATCCCGGTAATAATCGCTCTCCATCATCATGAGCGCGCTCGAAAGGAGCCAGCCGGCGAAATACATCCCGGACTGGATCTCCAGGTTGGTGACCGGGATATTCTTCACCTTCAGCCAGCTCTGGACCACGGCCATATGACTGATTCTTTCCTGGGGGAGGCGATAGGGATAGGTCAGATAGGTGAAACTTCTGACCGCTTCCGGAACGGTGGCCAGCGCATCGCCGAGGAGACCTGCTGCAAGGAATATTTTGGCAGGCCGATCGGGAAGGGCGCCAAGAACCTCCATGCCGGCAAGATCCCCGGGCGAAAGCCAGAGGAGCACTACCGCTCCCCGGTATTTCTTCGC
>DATBML010000365.1:0-5942 GCA_036554885.1 Desulfuromonadales bacterium | reverse complement strand
TGGGCGTCGAAGGCGAGGGGGCCGAGACCGTTCTGGCCACGGTAGGTGCTGATCAGCTCCCGCAGCCGGCTGTCGAAGGAGCTTTCGCCCCCGGCGGCGCAGGCGAGGTCGGTCCCGCTGCAGTCCTGGTCGATGCCGTCGCCGCAAACCTCGGCCGCTCCCGGGTGCCTTCCGGCATCGGTATCGTTGCAGTCACCCGAGGTGGCGATGAGTTCCCCGGCGGAAAAATAGCTGCTGCCGGGCCGGGTCGCGGCCTCGGTGACGGTTCCGTCGCCGTGGCGGTCGCCGTCACGGTCGCGATACCAAAGTAAACGCTCCTCGGGGGGGCAGGTCAGATCCCCGCCCTGGCAGTCCTGGTCGAGACCGTCACCGCAGACCTCGGCCGCTCCCGGATGCACCCCGGCATTGGTGTCGTTGCAGTCGCCCGAGGCGGCGATGAGTTCCCCGGCGGAAAAATAGCTGCTGCCGGGCCGGGTCGCGGCCTCGGTGACGGTTCCGTCGCCGTGGCGGTCGCCGTCACGGTCGCGATACCAAAGGGAGAGATCCGCGGGCGGACAGGTCAGGTCGCCGCCCTGGCAGTCCTGGTCGAGGCCGTCGCCGCAGGCCTCGGCCGCTCCCGGATGCACCCCGGCATCGGTATCGTCGCAGTCGCCGCTGATGGCCAGCAACTGCGATGCTTCAAAGTAATCGGCCCCGGGTCGCTCCAGGGCGGTCAGCGGTGATCCCGATGCGTAGCGGTCGCGGTCGGTATCGAGGTACCAGGTCCTCTGCTCGTCGGGGAAACAGGCCAGATCGGCGCCGTCGCAATCCTGGTCGAGCCCGTCGCCGCAGGACTCCAGAGCGTCCGGGTGCACTTCGGCATTGCGGTCGTTGCAGTCCCCCTGGTTCCGTGAAAAACCATCGCCGTCCCGGTCCAGATTCGCCAGGGTGGCCCGGAGGTGCTGACGAGCCTCCTCGATGGTGCGCAATTTACGGCCCCCTTCTGCCGCTAAAACGCCGGGTCCATTGAAGACCTCCAGCAGGCCGGTCACCTCCGGGTCCCCGGTGAACTGTTCGGTCGGCTGGTCAAGATTGATGGAGCGGGCACCCACGGCATTGCGGACCGTTGCGGAAAGGATGATCCCGTTTTCCGGATTGCCGTCCTCATCCAGGGATTGGAGAAGAATGCAAAGGTTTGTCACTTTCGGGTGCGTCTTATCCTGGGCTCCCGGCACCATCTCGATGGGGGTCAGGACGGCACCGGCCGGGGCCTGCCCCAGCGGCAGATTCTGCAGGAAGAAGGAGACGGTCTCTCCCGCGCGGTATTGGAAAACGCCCCCCGCACCGGTCAGCCCGGAGAGGGTAGCCGTTTGGTACCGAAGCCCGGAAACCGGAGAATCCAGGAAGACCCCCTGCTGAACCGTCGCTGCCGAAGTGTCGGGGGGCGATGGAGATGGAGACGGCGACGAAGTCGAGGACGAAGATCCCCCGCCCCCGCAGCTTGTCAAAACAAGAAGGCAGAGCGCGATCAGCCATCGCGCGAAACCGTCTCTGAAAAGATCCACCCTGGCTTTTCGATTAACCATTTCCCTGGACTCCTTTTTTTCAGTTGGTCGCTTCCATGAGGTCTTGCCCCCGCTGCCGGCATGAAACGGTGTCGGCAAGGAGGTCCCTTTTCTGACAGCAAGATGTTTGCCAATCCAACGCCGAGCGGCGGCAAGGCAGCCACGCTGCCGGTCCACTTGCCCGAGCTCGGCTCCGGAACTTTCCGACGCGAAATCAAGGACATTATGCACAGAAGAGGGCAAAAAGGGAAGTCAGGGATGGGCATGTGAGGTGGCTAATCCGAGTCCTGGTGCCGAAGGGCGTCCATGGCGGAAAGGAAAGGACGAGGGGAATGGCCGGGAGGTCTGTCCGGCAAGCAGCTTCAGATTGATCAGGCGGTCGAAAGGGACAGAGGTGGCCGGAACCTGCGCCTCCCTATTTGTAGTACATCAACTCCAGCGCCCAGGGGGCCACTGTCGCCTCGAGCGCCTCGCACTCCGCTGCCGCCAGCGGCGCCCTGCCGGCTGCGGCGACATTGCGCTCCACCTGGGCCGGATCGTCGCAGCCGATGACGACTGTCGAGACGTCGTGGCCGAGGGCATACCGGAGCCAGGGGGTAGCCTCGCCACAGCCGGGGACGCGCAGCCCCAGACCCCGGCAGAGCACCTTCATTCCGACCACCCCCATCCCCCGGCGCCGTGCCTCGGGCAGGACCAGCGCCGGAAAACTGAGCCAGGCGGCTTCCGCCGGGTTGACCGGCATCAGCACCGTGTCGAAGTCGTAGAGATCGAAGGCCTTGAGCAGGATGGCCGGGTCCTGGTGGCCGGTCACGCCGACGAAGCGCACCTTCCCCTCCTTTTTCGCCCGGTCGAAGGCCTCGATCGCGCCGCCGCGACCGAAGATTTCCGCAAGGTCCTCCTCGCTGCGCACATCGTGCACCTGCCAGAGATCGAGCCAGTCGGTCTGCAGGTTGGCGAGGGTGGTTTCGAGATGGCGCCGGGCGCCTTCAGCCGTGCGGTCGTGCGACTTGCTGGCGAGAAAGATCTCCCGCCGCCTCTCGCCCAGCACTTGGCCATAGTACCCCTCGCTCCCCGAGTAGGCGCGGGCCGACTCGAAGTAGTTGACTCCCAGCTCCAGCGCCCGGGCGATGACGTCCCGGGCCTCCCGCTCGCGGCCGAAGGTGCGCAGCACCCCCTCCCCGCCCAGGCCGAGGCAGGTCACCTCCACGCCGGTTTTGCCCAAGGTACGTTTTGGAATTTCCAAAAAAGACCGTTTCATCGATTTAGATGCCAATCATAGTCTTTCCACTCCACGTCCGCCGCCAACCCCCGCAGAATCAGAAAATCCTTGGCCTCGCCATGGTCGAGGTAGCGGATCAGGGTGTCGATCACGCCGTCATGGCCGCCGAAATCGGGGCGGTACCACTTGAAGATCGGCGACAGGCTCAGGAGGTTCTTCCGGGGGAGGATCTCCACCTCGGGACCGTTGATGAAACCGGCGGCGGCGACGTCGAGCTGTTCATCGATCCGCTCCGGTGTGTAGAAGTTGATCGGCGGACAGGAGGAGGAGGCGCAGACCAGGGTGAAATGGATGCGCGGTTCGGGAGGCGTAACGACATGATCGAGCCGCGGGTCGTCACCGGCGAGGGGATGAAACAGGCCATGGGGCGGCCGGTGGTTGCCGCGGAGAATGCCGTGCTCGATGTCGTCCGGTGAAAAGTTCAGGCCGCCGATCGAGTAACAGACCCGGCTGAAGAAGTGTGCATCCTCCTTGACGCTTTCGCGAATCTGCAGGGCGATGACGCCATGAATGACCAGCGTGTTGTAGATGTTGATCCAGAAAGCGAGCTGCTCCTCCCGGCTGCCGAGGCGGCCGAGGTCGTAATCGCGCAGCAGGGCGGTGTTCGCCGCATACTGCCGATAGGCTTCGGACTGCCGCATGGCGTCATAGTCGACCCGGCCCCGCTCGAGATCGTAAAACTCGGCCTTGAGCCGGTTGATATCCCGGCGCAGGTGGGCGGCCACATCGATTTTCGGGGTCGATTCGGGAACCGGACCGCCGTTGAGAATCAGCTGTTCGCTCATGGGACAGTTCCTTTCAGCACCTGCCGGCGCTCCTGAAACAGGTCGTCCACCTCGGCCAGTCCCTCATCGAAAACGTCAAGCGCTGCCGCCATCGCCTCCGGCGCGAGCACGGCCTCCATCAGGTCGAGCTGGCTGAGCAGGGCGGCGACCTTGTCGAGCAGCACCAGGTCAAAGTCGAGCAGCCGCTCCTCCTCCGCCGGTGTAAGGCCGGGCACTGCAGGCACTTCGCCGGAAGCGGGGGTGACCTCTTCCTTGAGGAAGGCCGCCGTCCTGAGTGAGAAGGCGAGCTTCTGTCGCAATTCCTCCGGATGGCGTCCGGCCGCGATAAAATCAGCGAGCCGATCGCGCACTTCGCCAATCTTGATCGCCAGGTACCGGCGCAGCAGCAGGTCGGTTTCGACGTGATGGACGGCTCCGTAACCAACGAAACCGGGGATGTGGGTGCCCATCTTCTGCGTCTTGTGTTCGCGGTCGAGTTTCATGGCCAGGGGTTCCTCTCGTCGCGGTTCAGTTCTCCAGCAGGATGAGGTCGGGATTTTCGATGTGCTCGACCAGGGCATTGAGGAATCGCTGGGCCGTCGCTCCATCGATGATACGGTGGTCGAAGGTCAGGGACAAGGGGACGACGGGACGCGCCACGACCTCTCCCTGCCGTACCACAGCCGCCTCTTCGATCCGCCCGACGCCCAGGATGGCGGACTGCGGCGGGTTGATGACCGGCGTTCCCCAGAGGCCGCCGATCGCCCCGTAGTTGCTGACCGTGAAGGTCCCCCCCTTCAGTTCGGCCGGGGAGATTTTTCGCTGCCGCGCCCGTTCGGAGAGTTCCTGCAGGGCGGCGGCCAATTCGAGAATGCTCTTGCGCCTCGCGTCGCGCACCACCGGCACAAGCAGCCCCTCGGGGGTATCGACGGCGAAGCCGATGTGCTGCCCCCCGTGCAGCACGATCTCCTCCTTCTCCTCGTCCAGGCTGCTGTTGAGCAGGGGAAAGCTCTCCAGCACCAGGGTGAGCGCCTTGACGATGAAGGTAAGGTAGGTGAGCCGAACCCCCTTCGCCTCGGCCAGTGCCCGCTCCCGCTGTCGCAACTCGCGTAGCGCCAGGGCGTCGGCCCGCTCCATGACGGTGACGTGGACGGCGCTGCGGGCCGAGATGGTCATCGTGCGCGACATCGCCTTGCGCAGCCCCTTGAGCGGAATGCGTTCGGCAGGAGTCGGCACCACTTCGGCCGGCGCCCCGGCCGCCCGGATGTCCGCCTCGGTAATGCGCCCGCCGGGTCCGCTCCCCCGCACCGCCGCCAGGTCGATTCCCAGCTCCGCGGCCAGCTTGCGGTCCCGGGGCAGGACCGGGGGCACGACCCCTCCGGCCGCCTCCCGGGGTTCCGACTCCGGCGCTTCCTCAAGTTCGCCGACCACGCCGACTGCCGCCGGCCTCGTCGGTTCCTTCATTGCCGCCGCGGCCGTCTCTTCGGCCGCCTCGATCACCGCCAGCACGGCGCCGACGGCAACCGTGTCGCCGACCGCGCCGCGCAGTTCGCGGATCACTCCCGAGCGGGGCGAAGGCAGTTCCACCAACGCCTTGTCCGTCTCCATCTCGACGATCGGCTGATGCGCCCGGACCGTGTCGCCGACCGCCACCAGCCAGCGAACGATCTCCCCCTCGGCAATCCCTTCCCCGACATCGGGGAATTTGAATTCGACCATGAACCCTCTCGATAATGTTGATGCCATATCGCTTTCATGAATGGCATTCATCCTGTAGAGACGCCCCGGTGGGGCGTCTCGCGTTGGCCACATCCGAGACGGGCCACCGGCCCGTCTCTACAAGGCCGTGTGACATTAGAACGCCATCACCTGCCGCACCGCCCGCACGATGCGCCCCACATCCGGCAGGTAAAAATGCTCCCCCTTCGGCAGGGGCATCACCGTGTCGAAGCCGGTCACGCGGGTGACAGGCGCCCGCAGATGGAGGAGCGCCTCCTCCATCACCTGGGCCGAGATTTCCGCCCCCAGACCGCAGGTGCGCGCCGCCTCGTGCACTACGACGCAGCGGCCGGTTTTCTTCACCGAAGCGACAATCGCCTCGGTGTCGAGGGGCGAGACGGTACGCGGGTCGAGAATATCCGCCTCAACTCCCTCGCCGGCCAGTTCTTCGGCCGCTTTTTCCGCCTCGCGCACCATCGCCCCCCAGGCGACCAGGGTGACATCGCGTCCCGGTCGGACCAGGCGGGCGCGGCCGAGGGGGACGAGATGCTCGCCGTCGGGAACTTCCTCCTTGACCGCACGGTAGATGCGCTTCGGCTCCAGAAAAAGGACCGGGTCGGGATCGCGGATGGCGCT
>DATBML010000262.1:0-4101 GCA_036554885.1 Desulfuromonadales bacterium | reverse complement strand
CCCAGCCTTTGGAGCGCCTGAAGAACATGACCTGCCCGGATTCCAGCATCCTGTCCAGAACCTGCGAAGAGACAATCTCCTCGGTCCCGTCTTTGAACATGACCGGAACCATCATTCTGCTCACCTCCTCTCGCTGCGACTTTCTTCTATTTTATCAGCTCGCAAGGGCGGCGCGACTTGCCCTCCCCTTCACCGCTTGCCCCGCTCCTTCCCCCAGACCTGGGCAAGAAACTGGTCGCGGCCCGAACCCCAGCGGTAGTAATGATAGCGTACCGGGTTCTTCATGGTAGTAATCCTGACCAACTTGGCGATCACCCTTCTCATCATTTATTCTCTCTGCAGGGACAGATTCGACACCCACTTCCTTGCGTCATGCATCATTTCGTCGCCACGAACTCCAGAGCCGCCGAATTCATGCAGTAGCGCTTGCCGGTCGGCTCGGGCCCGTCGCCGAATACATGGCCGAGATGACCGCCGCAGCGGGGGCAAAGAACCTCGGTGCGGGTCATGAAGAAACTACGGTCTTCCTCGAAACGGACATTTTCCGGCGCCACCGGAGTATAGAAGCTAGGCCAGCCGGTCCCCGAGTCGTACTTGCTCTCCGAACTGAACAGATCGAGGCCACAGCCGGCGCAGCGGTAAATGCCATGGTCATGATTGGCGTGCAGGTTGCCGGAATAGGCCCTTTCCGTTCCCTTCTCGCGCAGGATAAGAAACTGCTCCGGGGTCAGGATACTGCGCCACTCTTCTTGGCTTTTGACAACCTTTTCGGTCATGACGTATTTCCCTTCAGTGACGGAATATACTTTCAGCGGCTCTGCTGCCGCTGCCGTCTGCCAGACAGCCAACAGTCCGGCCAGCAGCAGACCGACAACCACTCCGAGGCTTTTCATCGCCGCCTCTCCCCTTGGTGCATGGAAAGCGGGACGGACCTCAAGGCCTGCCCCGCTTTAAATTTCTGCTCAAAACAGACTAGCGCTTCTTTTCCGGCGCGCAAACCAAATCGGGATCTGCCGTCGGTCGGCCACAACTGCCGCACTCATACTCCAGACTCTCGGCCATAGGCTCGCACATCACCTTACTGCCAGCCGGAAGCTCGCCGCAGTACTCGTTTCTGCTGTTTATTTCCTTCGGGCTACAGATTTCTTCCTTGCTGGTGGTCACCACCCCACAGCTTGCGCATTCATATATCCCCGTCATATCGGAACTCCTTTCGCGCTCGCAGACAAACTTGCCTTCGCTTTTCAATTTCATTTTAGCACAGGCGCGGACGCTTTGCCGGCAGCCCCGCCATGCTGACAGACCGGAGAATTCGTTCGAGCCTTCCTTTCGCCGGTGCAGCATTGTCCAGAGTGCTTTTCAACCACAAATGATGGCCGTGCAATCGGCCTTCTCATTCGCGCTTTTTCCTCTATAATTAAAAAGCCGTCCCCGCAGAACCAGCTAACTCCCAGATCCCCGAAAGGAGCCCCTCCCTGATGGCCAAAACCACGTCGATCGAATACTTCCGGCTGTTCTTCGAAACGGCACAGACCATCCTCTCCTCTCCCGCCCTGCAGCCGACCCTCGATGCGCTGGTCGAGCGAACCGCCGGCGCCCTCGGGGTGAAGGCGACCAGCCTGCGGCTGATTGACGAGCAGACCGGCCGTCTTGAGCTGGTCGCCGCGCACGGCCTGAGCCGGGCCTACCTGGAGAAAGGGGCGCTGAACGCCGACCGCAGCATTCCCGAAGTTCTCGAAGGCAAAGCGGTCTGCATCAGGGATGCCTTCAACGACCCACGCATCCAGTACCGCGACGCCATGCGCACCGAAGGAATCAACACCATCCTCTCGGTGCCGGTGATCGCCGGCGAAAAGGCGATTGGGGTGCTCCGCCTCTACAGCGCCGAGCCCAGGGATTTCAGCCCCGGGGAGATGGAATTCGTCGCCGCCCTGGCCGAAATGGGAGGGCTGGCCATCGCCAACGCCCGCCTCTACGAAACCGAGGGGGGCAAGCTCGCCGCCCTCCTCCGGGAGATCGGGATTGAACTGCCGGTTCAGGCCGAAACGACCGGGCAGCGACTGCAAGCCTTCGCCCCGCAACCGCTCGATCCGGGCAAGAGCCTGGAGCATTTTCGCACCCTGCATGAGGTCACCCGGGCCATCCTCTCCGTCCGCGATTCGCGCCAGGTCATGCAACTGATCGTCGACCGGGTGATCGCTATTCTGCAGGTCAAGGCGAGCGCCCTGCGCCTGATCAACGAGACCACCCATGAGCTGGAGCTGCTCGCCGCGCGCGGGTTGAGCGAACGGTTTCTGCGCAAGGGACCGCCCCATACCGACCGCAGCATCCGCGAAACCCTCGAGGGGAGGCCGGTGCTGATCGCCGATACCGCCACCGACCCGCGCCTCGAGTACCCCGACGAAACGGTCGCCGAGGGAATCGTCTCAATTCTTTCTCTGCCGATTGTCGCTCGCCGGCACGTGGTTGGCGTGCTGCGCATCTACTCGGCGCAGAAGCGCCCGTACAGCCAGGAAGAGGTGACATTTCTTGCCGCCCTCGCCGAAATCGCCGGCATCTCCATCATGAACGCTCGTCTGCATGAAAAAACCCAGCACGACCTCTCCTTCTGGACCGCCACCCTGGGGTACCTGAGGGAGTAAGCCATGAACACTCTCTGCCGCTGTCCCTGGGTTGATCCGGGCAAATTCGACTATGTCGCCTATCACGACGAGGAATGGGGCGTGCCGGTCCATGACGACCGCCTGCTTTTCGAGTTCCTGGTTCTCGAGGGCGCGCAGGCCGGCCTTTCCTGGTACACCGTGCTGCGCAAGCGGCAACACTACCGGGCCGCCTTCGATCATTTCGACCCGGCAAAGGTGGCCCGCTACGACGAGCGGAAGATTGCTGAACTGCTCGGCAACCCCGGTCTTATCCGCAACCGCGCCAAGATCGAGGCGGCGGTCGGCAACGCCCGCAGTTTTCTTGCCGTTCAGGAAACCTTCGGTAGCTTTGACGCCTACCTCTGGCGCTTCGTCGACGGCCGACCGGTCGTCCACGAGCTGCGTTCCCTCGCCGACTATCCGGCAACCTCTGCGGAATCCGACGCACTGAGCAAGGACCTGCGCGGTCGCGGCTTCAAGTTCGTCGGCTCGACCATCTGCTATGCCCACATGCAGGCGACCGGCATGGTCAACGACCACACCCTCGACTGTTACCGGCGGCAACAGATCATCGAACGCTATTGAGCCGGAACCCGCAAAGAGCACTTGGCGCCTGCCCCCTTTTGCTGTATCGTACCGCCCATGAATACCCCTTCCCTGGATCACGTCGCCGTCATCCTGGTCGAGCCGCAGAACCCGGGCAACATCGGCATGGTCTGCCGGGCCATGGCCAATTTCGGCGCCAGCGACCTGCGCCTGGTCAACCCCTGCGCCCACCTGCATCCCGAGGCGCGCAAGTTCGCCGTCGCCGCCAATCACCTGCTCGGCCAGGCGCGGCTCTTTTCCGATCTGGCCTCGGCTATCGCCGACCTGCAGTTGACCGTCGCAACGACGCGGCGGACGGGTCGGCTGCGTGGCGAACTTCTCGACATTGCCGCGGTCCCCGGGCTGCAGGCAGAACTTCCGCCCGGAGGACGACTCGGCCTGGTCTTCGGCCGCGAGGATGCCGGGCTGACCAGCGAAGAGGTGGCTCTCTGCTCCCGCGCCGCATCGGTGGCGACGGCTGCCGAAGTCGGCTCGCTCAACCTGGCACAGGCGGTTCTGCTCTTTTTGCACGAACTGTCCCGTTTGCCCGCCCGGCCCCTCAGCCCGGAGCCAGCCGAGCCGCCGAACGCGGCAGAGTTGGAGGCGCTCTTCCGGCAGATCGAACATCTCCTCTCCCGGATCGCCTTTCTCAACCCCGCCCACCCCGAAGGAGTCATGAATACCCTGCGCCGACTCCACCACCGGGCCGGTCTTGACCGGCGTGATCTGGCCATCCTGCGGGGAATGTGGAGTCAACTGGAATGGAGCGTCAACGACTGGCGCGGGCGCAAGCGGGGTGAAGGCTGAGCGGAAAAACGATTGACAACCCCCCCCTCTGTGATATCTAACAACGGTTTTTCCACAAGTCTGCACG
>DATBML010000180.1:0-1993 GCA_036554885.1 Desulfuromonadales bacterium | reverse complement strand
AGGTGGGTCATCTTCATCGTCTTTGCCCTTTTATGCAATCGCTGTAGGGGTGTGATTCATCACGCCCTGGGCGCCATGAATGGCGTCCCTACGAAAAATCAACGCTTGTGCAGCCCGCACTCTTTGTTCTCCGGATCCTCCCACCACCAGCGGCCGGCCCGGGGATGCTCGCCGGGCCTGATCGCCCGGGTGCAAGGGGCACAGCCGATCGAGGGGTAGCCTTGCTTGTGCAGGCGGTTGATGGGGATGCGCCGCTTTTCAGCATAAGCCCACACCTCTGCTTCCGTCCAGGACACGAGCGGATTGATCTTCAGGATTCCGCCATGTGCGGTGTCGATCTCGAGGGGGGCGATCTCGGCCCGGGTTACGCTCTGCTCCCGGCGCATGCCGGTCACCCAACCGGCCAGGCCCGCCAGCGCCCGGCCGAGCGGCTCCACCTTGCGGATACGGCAGCACTCGTGGCGGTTCTCCAGGCTGGCGCGGAAGGAGAAGAGGCCCTTCTCCCGCTCCAGTTTCTCCACCGCTTCGCGCTCGGGAAAGTACCAGTCGATCGGCACGCCGTAGCGTTCGCTCACCGCCTCGGCGACTTCGTAGGTCTCCTCGTTGAGCCGGCCGGTATCGAGGGCGAAGATGCCGACCGGCAGGTTCAGTTGCCGGACCAGATCGATGACGACCACATCCTCGACGCTGAAGGAACAGGCCAGTTTGACGGGGCCGGCGGCCGCCGTCAGGCCGGCCTGAAGAATTTCGGGTGCCGTGGCATTTTCCGGCAGGGAGGGAATTTTCGCTGTCATCTTCTCAATCCTTCACAGCGCCGCAGGGCGGCTTCAGATGTTGAATCCCAGCAGAGGCCAGACGAAACGGGCCGTCAGCAGAAAGAGGCCCCAGGAACAGGCCATGATCACGGCTCCCGGCAGTATCATCTCCCGGCTCCGCAGAAAGCCGGAGGAGTAGACGATGGCGTTGGCCGGCGTCCCCATCGGCAGGCAGTAGGCGAGTCCGGCCGGCAGGGCGATGGCCAGGGTGATGATGCGCGGGTCCATTTCCATGGTTTTGGCCAGGGAGAGGCCGATGGGCATCAGGATGGCGATCACCGCCGCATTGCTGATGCATTCGGTGAGCAGCATGGCAATCAGCGAGATGACGGTAAAGGCCAGAAAAGGGGAGCCCTCCAGACCGGCCAGGCCGTGACCGGCCAGCCACTGCGCGGCCCCGCTCTTCTCCAGGGCCGAGGCGATGGCGATGGCGCCGCCGTACATCAGGATCACTCCCCAGTTGACGTATTCTTCGATGGCCTGCCAGCTCACCACCCGAAAGACGAAGAGGGCGACCACGGCGAGAATGGCGATGTTGGCCAGCCCCAGCGTCTTGCCGAGCAGGACCCAGCCGAGCAGGGTCAGCAGCATGATCAGCGCGACGATCTTTTCGTCCCAGCTCATCCGCCCGGTTTCCAGCCGCTTGCGGTTGAGAAAAATCAGCCCTTTGTCGACGTTCGTCAGGTCGGGCGGGAAGAACCGCAGCAGCAGGGTGAAGCCCAGCAGCAAAAGGGGCAGAACCAGGGCGCCGGCGGCCAAGGTCCATTCGAAGAAGGAAAAATCCAGGCCGGTGTTTTCCTGCAGCATGCCGACGGCCAGCGGCGCCCGGGCGCCGCCGAGAAAGGTGGCGATGCCGCCGATGACGCAGCCCCAGCCGATGGCCATGAAGAGGAGCTTGCCGTAGCGGCTGCTGGAGGGTGCCAGTTCGAGGCTGCGGACGATCTCGGCGACGACGGCGAACATCATGGCGGCCACCGCGTGTTCGCTCATGCAGAAGGAGAGGGTTGCCGAAAGGAGAAAGACCGTCAGAACCAGACTTTTCGGGGTTCGGCCGAAGCGGGTCAGCATGGCGCGGGCCATGCGGGAGGAGAGGCCGGAGCCGGTCATGGCGGCGCCCAGGATGAAGGCGCCGAGAATGAAGAAAACCGCCTCGTTGCCGAAGAGGGCGTCGGTCTTCT
>DATBML010000169.1:0-3407 GCA_036554885.1 Desulfuromonadales bacterium | reverse complement strand
AACGGCAGAGTCTGGGCAGGCATTTCGAAGAACTCTTCGCGGGCCAGGAGAGCATTCTCTACCCGGTGCGAACAGCCGTACGCGACGGCCGCTCCATCTCCGACCATGAAAACATCGTCCTGCATCGACCCAGCGCCCCTCCCCTGCCGGTGAGTGTTTCCGTCTCTCCGATCTACACCGATCGCGGCGAGCACGAAGGGGTGGTCCTGATCCTTCGCGATCTCTCCCGTGTCCGCGAACTGGAGGATACCGTCAAGCAGGCGGACCGCCTCTCCATGCTCGGTACCCTGGCCGCCGGCCTGGCCCACGAAATCAAAAATCCGCTGGGCGGCATCAAAGGAGCGGCCCAACTGCTGGCCATGGAGCTTGGAGCCGAGAGTCCGCTCAAGGAGTACACGGTCGTCATGATTCGGGAGGTGGAGCGGGTCAACAGCATCATCGAGGAGTTGATGGATCTTGCCCGCCCCCGGCCGCCGCAGCTCGGCGAAGTGGATCTGGCCCAGATTCTCGGCGACATCGTCCTGTTCCAGAAAGAGGCCCACAGGGGCAAGGAGATCGATTTCGTCCTCAGCCTCGACCCGAGCATTCCGCCGCTGCGCGGCGACGAAAACCTGCTCACCCGCCTTTTCCTCAACCTGATCAAAAACGCTGCCGAGGCGATCGAGCGCAAGGGCAGAGTGGAGGTCGTCACCAAGGTGGCTTCCGAATACCACCTCAACAAGCCGGGCAGCCGCCCAGTTCCGTTCATCGTCGTAGAGGTCCGGGACAACGGCCGCGGCATGCCCGAAGAAGAATTGGTAAAGATCTTCACGCCGTTCTATACCACCAAAAATCGGGGGAGCGGCCTGGGGCTCGCCACCTGTCAGAAGATCGTCAACGAACATGGCGGGCTGCTCAAGATGGAGAGCACCCCGAGCGAAGGAACGACCTGTATCGTTTCCCTCCCTTTTATCCGCTGACAGAAAACCAGTGATTGGTTATTGGTGACTGGATTAGGTCGATTGAAACCGAGAACTCAAAACTCAGAACTGGAAATTCGCCATGTCCATTTGTCGCATTCTCGTTGCCGATGACGAAGAGAGCATCCGCTGGGTCCTCTCCAAGGCTCTGAACAAGAAGGGCTTCACTGTCGACCTTGCCACCAGCGGCTCAGAGGCCCTGGCCCTTTTCCGCCAGAACGCCTACGACCTGGCCGTTCTCGACATCAAGATGCCGGGGGCCTCAGGGCTTGAGCTGCTTGAACGTTTTCATGCCGAGCGGCCGGCAACCCTGGTGGTCATCATGACCGCCGAAACGACGATGAAAAATGCCGTCGAAGCAATGAAGCGAGGGGCCTACGATTACATCACCAAACCCTTCGATCTCGATGTACTCGACAGCATCATTCTCAAGGCACAAAAAGCCGCCGAGATGACCGACGAGGTTCACCGGCTCAAGGAGGAACTCAGGGAGCATTACCAGCTCGACCGCACCCTGATCGGCAGCAGTCGGCCGATGCAGGAGGTCTACAAGTTGCTCGGCAAGGTGGCTCCCTCCGACGTTACCGTCCTGATCACCGGCGAGTCGGGGACCGGCAAGGAACTGGTGGCGCGCGGCATTCACTTCAACAGCCCCCGCCTCGGCAAGCCGTTTCTGGCTCTCAACTGCGCCGCCATCCCCCGTGAGCTTCTCGAAAGCGAACTATTCGGCTTCGAAAAAGGGGCCTTCACCGGCGCCACCGAGCGCAAGATCGGCAAGTTCGAGCAGGCAACCGGCGGAACCCTCTTCCTCGATGAGATCGGCGACATGCCGCTCGATCTGCAGGCCAAACTGCTGCGGGTGCTGCAGGAGAAGGAAATCACCCGCACCGGCGGCAGCGCCGCCATCCCGGTCGACGTGCGCATCGTCGCTGCCACCAACCAGGACCTCAAGCAGAAGGTGCGGGCCAAGGAGTTCCGCGAGGATCTCTTCTACCGGCTCAATGTCGTCCCCATCGAGCTGCCGGCTCTGCGCGAGCGGCGCGACGACATCCCCTTGCTGGCCGAATACTTCATCGAGAAAGCACACGAGGAGTTGGGCGCGCCGGCCCGTGGCTGCACCGACGAGGCGCTGGCGCTGCTGCGTCGCTATGCCTGGCCGGGAAACGTGCGAGAGCTCGAGAACACCATCCAGCGCGCGGCCCTGCTCTCTCCGGACCAACTGCTGACGCCTGCCGACTTTCCGGCTCTGCTGGCCGAAGGGCAGCGTACCGAGAACAGCGATTCGCTGGAGGCCCTTATCGCCAACAAGTTGCAGAATGCCCTGGCGCAGATGGACGTCAACGAACTCGACAACCTCTACGACATGGTTCTCCACCAGATGGAGCGTCCGCTGATCAATATCGTCCTCGACAAGACCCGCGGCAACCAGGTGCGCGCCGCCGAGGTCCTCGGCATCAACCGCAATACCCTGCGCAAGAAAATCCAGACTCTCGGCATTGCCGTCAAACGCGACTGAACGCCGGACTGACTGAAAACGAGAAAACCCCCAAAGCTGATGCTTGGGGGTTTTCTCGTTTTCGGTGAAAGCTGGACAAGAATTCCTAGCCGGCAGAGCACCTCGGGAAATAACTTTTCTGCACGGCAACGGGAATCGTTCAGCGGCTCGGCGGCACGGGCTCGGCAATTCCGGCTTCGGTCAGCAAGGACTTCAGCTTAAGCGTATACTTCTCCAGAGAGTTCAAGTCACCGGCCAGCCGATCCTTCTCCACGCGGCAATCATCGAGTTTTTTCCGATACGCTTCCAAAGAGCTCACATCGCTTGCCAGTCGTTCCTTCTCCACCTGGCACTCCTCGAGTTTTTTCTGCAACTGGTTGTTGCCTCGCTTCTCCTCTTTTGCCCGACCCAGTGCTTTTTCGATCGCCTTGGCCCTGGAAGTCCACGGGCTGTTCGGGAATTCTGTAGCCAGGCGGGAGAACGCGGCGGGAGACGTCGTACCGTTAAGGGAGTCCAGTCCCTGCTGAAAAAGGACCAGATCAGGGGCCTGGCCTATAAGACTCTGGGGCAGCATGCCGCATCCGCTGAGAAGCAGGGACCCGACCAACGCGGCAGCAGCAAGCATTCTTCTCTTATCGCAGTGGAAACAGATGAATCGGAGCATCACGAACTTCTTCATGTTCACCGCCCTCGATGCAGATAAACAAGGCCGGAAGGACCTGCGGGACTGTCGTCAGTATCCGGGCTCGCGTTTCGACTGGTTCTCGAAGCGAGTGTATTCACCGCGGAAGGTCAGGTGCACGGTGCCGATGGGGCCATTACGCTGCTTGCCGATGACGATCTCGGCATCCTTTTCGTGCCCCTTGTCGCAAGAGCCGTCGCGCTTTTTGCAGGCGTCGCAGTAGACCGTTTCGCGATAGATGAACATGATCACGTCGGCGTCCTGCTCGATG
>DATBML010000166.1:0-3529 GCA_036554885.1 Desulfuromonadales bacterium | reverse complement strand
GCCTTAGCCTCCGACCTGTTCCAGAACGACGAAATCGACGCCTACTTCTACACTGTCGGCCACCCCAACCTCTCGGTCCGCGAAGCGACCTCGGGCAAGCGCAAGGCTCGGCTGTTGCCTGTGCCGCCGGAAATGGTCGGGCAATTCACCGCCGCCCGCCCCTTCCTGCTGGCCGTTTCGATCCCGGTCGACCAGTATCCCGGACTGGCGAGCCGCGAGCCGGTGTCGAGCATCGGCGAGAAGGCTGTTCTCTTTACCCGGACCGACCAGGACGCGGCGACTGTTCGCCTGCTGGTGCGGGCGGTTCTGGAGAATCCCGACCTCTTCCGCCGCCAGTATCCGGCGCTCTCCGGCCTGACGGCCAAGGGCATGGCGGAAGTGCCCGTGCTGCCGCTGCACCCGGGCGCCGAAGGTTATTTCCGCGAAGCGGGACTGCTGCGCTAGGAACCTTTTATTGATCGGTCGCTGCGGCTTTATGCCCGGCTGCCGCTTCCATCCCGGAGGTAACAATGAGTCAAAGAGTTCTGTTATTGCTGGCGGGTTTACTGCTGACACTTGGTGGGCGCCCGGTCGAGGCTGCCATCGAGCCCTATTTCTACCCCTTCGTCAATCCCTACGAAGCGACGGTCGTCGACCTGCCGGAAGCCTACATGGTCAAACTGCCTGAAAAGGTCCCGACCAAGGTGTACAAGCTGAAGGTCTTTCCCGAACGCAAGATCCCGGACGTCTTCTGGTACCAGGACGGAATTTCCTTCTCCCTGGCGCCGCAGAAGAAGAAGGCGCCGCTGATCTTCGTCATCGCCGGCACCGGCGCCCGCTTCGATTCGCCGACCATGCTCAAGCTGCAACGGACCTTCTACCAGGCCGGTTACCATGTGATCTCGATCAGCTCGCCGGTGCACATGGACTTCATCGTCAACGCTTCCACCAGCTCCATGCCGGGAGAGGTCCGGGACGATGCCCGCGACCTTTACCGGGTGATGCAAATGGCCTGGGACAAGGTGCGAGACCGGGTCGAGGTGTCCGAATTCGCCTTGACCGGCTACAGCCTCGGCGGTATTCAGGCCGCCTTCGTTGCCATGCTGGACGAGGAGAAAAAACTTTTCGACTTCAAGAAGGTTCTGCTGATCAACCCGCCGGCCAACCTCTTCAACTCGGTCAGCATCCTCGACCGCCTGTTGACCGAGAACATCCCCGGCGGGATGCAGAACATCAACGTTTGGTTCCAGCAGGTCCTCGCCAACGTCGCCGCCCTCTCCAAGGAGATGGAGTACAGGGGACTAAGCGGCGAATTTCTCTATAAGGCCTATAAACTCCAACCGCCGAAGGAAGAGAACCTGAAGGCTTTGATCGGTCTCGCCTTCCGCATGGACTCGGCCAACATGGCCTTCACCGCCGATGTGATGAATGGCGGCGGCTTTATCGTGCCGACCAAGACCCGCTTGAACAATTCGACCAACCTCACCCCCTATGCCCTGGTGGCGTATCGAACCAGTTTCGTCGACTATTTCCACGAGTATTTCTACCCCTATTTCCGGCAGAAGGAACCGGGGCTGACCGAGCAGGCGCTGATCGAGCGGCTGAGCCTGCGCAGCATCGAGCCATATCTGCGCAGCGCTCGCAAGATTGGCCTGGTGCACAACGAAGACGACGTCATCATGGCTCCCGGCGAGGTCGCTTATCTGCAGGAGGTCTTCGGCCCCCGGGCGAAGATTTTTCCCACTGGCGGCCATATGGGCAACGTCATGCATCCCGACTTTGTCCGTTCAATGACCGATTTCCTGACCGGAAAGGAGCTGTGACCATGTCCCGGACAATGACCCGATGGACCATCGCCGGCATGCTGCTGATCTTGTTTGCCCTGCTGTCCGGCTGCAGCACCCTGCCGGTGAGCGCCCCCGACAGCCAGCCGCCGCTGCGCCGCTATGAGGATCTGGTCAAACTGCCGCCCGGCCAGCAGCCGATGCTTGCCGTGAGTGACCCGATCCAGGGCTTCAACCGCGGCGCCTACCGCTTCAACTATTACTTCGACAAGTATCTGTTCCTGCCGGTGGTCAACGGCTACCGCTTCATCATGCCCGATTACGCCGAGAAACGGGTTTCGAACTTCTACGACAACATTTATGAAATCGAGACGTTCACCAACAGCCTGCTGCAACTCAAGTTCAAAAAAACCGGCATCACCACCACCCGCTTCGTCGTCAACTCCACGGTCGGCATCGCCGGGCTCTGGGATCCTGCAACGAGCATGGGTCTCCATCGACAGGAGGAGGACTTCGGCCAGACCCTCGGCCATTACGGGGTCGGCAACGGCCCCTACATCATGCTGCCGGTCGCCGGACCGAGCAATGTTCGCGATACCACCGGCCTGGTCGTCGACTCGGTGGTCATGAACGCCATCGATCCTCTTAACTTCGATCACAACGAGGAGTACGAGGTTCCTTTCAACGTCTTGTACGCCGTCGACAAGCGCAAGCGGATTCCCTTCCGCTACTACGGCACCGGTTCGCCCTTCGAGTATGAACTGGTGCGGATGCTCAATACCCAGTACCGGGCGTTCATGGTCGAAGACTGAGCCGGAGCGGAACATCCCCTCCGGCTTGCGCCGCCCGATTTGCACAATCGAACCTTGTCGTTAGAGTTGTTTGGCCAGCAAAGCGTCTGCAAGGAGAGGAATATCATGAAAGCCAAAAGCCTGCCTGCGCCCTTCCGTGGAATCCGGTTGCTCTTCGTTGCTGCCCTGTCTGTCGCGCTGGTGACCGCCTTTGGCTGCAAAAAGGAGGAACCACCGGCGCCGCCGCCGCCGGCCGAGGTGGTGGCGGTAACGGTGACGCCGCAGACCGTGCCGGTGACCGTCCCCTTCGTCGCCCAGGCCGAAAGTTCGCACCAGGTGGAGATCATGGCGCGGGTCAACGGCTTCCTGGAGAAAATCCTCTACAAGGAGGGGGATGTGGTCAAGGCGGGACAGGTCCTCTTCCTCATGGACCAGAAGCCTTTCCGCGCCCAGGTTTCCGCCGCCCGGGGGGAGGTGGCGAACCGCGAAGCGCAGCTCTGGACCGCCAAGGCCAACCTCGACCGGATCAAACCGCTGGCCGAGCAGGACGCCGCCAGCAAGAGCGACCTGGACAACGCCATAGGCGCGGTCCAGTCGGCCGAGGCTGCGGTCTATGAAGCCAGGGCCCGGCTGGAAACGGCCGAGCTCGATCTCGGCTACGCCACCATCAAGTCCCCGGTGAGCGGCGTCTCGGGACAGGCGCTGATGCGCGAGGGGGCCTACCTTACCCCCATTGGTTCCTCTTCGCAACTCACCTACGTGGCCACGCTCGACCCGATCTGGATCAACTTCAGCGTCTCCCAGAACCAGATGGCAAGCTCCCAGCAGGAAGCCGCCGAGGGGCGCCTGATCCTGCCGACGGATAACGCCTACGAGGTGGAAATCGATCTCTCCGACGGCTCTCGCTATCCGCACACCGGGCGACTGAGCTTCGCCGACCCCTCCTTCCGCCAGGATACCGGCACCTTCCTGGTC
>DATBML010000147.1:0-4917 GCA_036554885.1 Desulfuromonadales bacterium | reverse complement strand
GCCGAATATGCTCCTCCCGCTCCCGCAACTGTTGCTCCAGCCGGAGACCGGCGAGACACTGTTCGATGGCCGCCTGCAGCTTTACCCTGTCGATCGGCTTGAGCACGTAGTGATTGATGCCGATTTCGATGGCCTCGAGTAGCCGGCTGGTATCGTTGTTGGCCGTCAGCACGACAATTCGGGCGTGATTGTCGAGGCTCCTGATCTCCCTGGCCATGCGAATGCCGTCCATGATCGGCATTCGGATATCGGTCAGGACGATTTCCGGCCGTTCCCGCTCATACAGCGCCAACCCCTCCTGGCCGTTTTCGGCCGGCAGCAGGGTCAATTCAGGGAACGTCTGGCGGACCATGATGGTGACCATCTTCCGGATGGTCGGGTCGTCCTCCACGTATAAAATTCTTATTTTGTCTTTGCTGTCCTGGTTATCCGTGGCAGCCACGAGCGCCCCCAAACCGAAAAATGCCGACATTTAAGGACCATTATAACCGGTCCCGGGAAAATCGGCAGTGGCTGGCCGGAAAGATGTGAACGGCTCTGGCGAAGGTAAAGGGGGGAAGGAGTTTCTCAGGAGTCCGCGTCACCCTTGCCCCGGATAAAGGCATGCACGGTTCTGGCCACCGCTTCCGGCAGACCGGACACGCCGAGCAGTTCATCGAGAGACGCCTCGCGCACCCTGCGCACACTGCCGAAATGCTTGAGCAGGACCTTGCGCCGGGCCGGGCCGACGCCGGGGATATCCTCCAGCGCCGAGTGCAGGGCGGCCTTGCCGCGCAGCTTGCGATGGTGGGTAATGGCAAAGCGATGCGCCTCGTCGCGCAGCCGCTCGAGCAGGAAGAGGGCCGGCGACCCCTGGCGCAGCAGGACGGGATTCTTGCGCCCGGGCAGAAAGAAACGCTCCTCGCTCTTTTCCACCGCCTTGCCGCGCACATTGGCGAGTACCCGGCTCTTGGCGATGCCGGCGGCGTCGATGCGTCCGGCGAGCCCCAGTTCTTCGAGGACGGCACCGAGCACCGAGAGCTGCCCCTTGCCGCCGTCGATGAGGATGAAATCGGGCAGGCGCTCCTCAGCCAGGCCCCGGCTCAGCCGGCGATTGAGCACCTCGTAGAGGGAGGCATAGTCGTCGGCCCCCTCGACGCTGCGGATGCGGAAGTGGCGGTACTCCCCCTTTGCCGGCTCTCCGTCGAGCAGCACCGCCATCGAACCGACGCTCTGCTTTCCCTGGACGTTGGAGATGTCGAAGCACTCCATGCGGCGCGGCAGTCGGGAGAGCTGCAGCCGTTCGCCGATCTCGGCGAGCACCGCTTCGCGCGCCTCCCGTCGGCTGCCCCGCTCGCGAAAAACCTCGGCGGCGTTGCGCGCCGCCAGCTCTACCAGCTGCAGCTTCTCCCCTCGCCGGGGCGACAGCACCGCCACCTTCTTCCCCTTGCGTTCGCTCAGCCATTCGCCGAGGGTATCGGCATCCTCGAGCGGAAAGGGCAGCAAAACCTGGTCGGGGATGAAGACCTCGCGCCCATAGAACTGCTGCAGGAAGCCGGAGAGCAATTCCGCTTCATCCAGCCGCCACTCGAGGGTAAAGCTGCGCCGGCCGATAAGCTTGCCCTGGCGGATAAAGAGGGCGGCGACCGCCACCTCCCCCCCTTCCCGGTGCACGCCGACAACATCCTGATCGCCGCCGCCCGCCTCCACCACCTTCTGTCGCTCCACCGTCTGCTCGATGGCCCGGATCTGGTCGCGCAGCGTCGCCGCCTCCTCAAAGCGCATGGCGGAGGCGGCCGTCGTCATCCGCTGGCGAAGCAAGGTGAGCACCTCGCTTTCGCGCCCGGAGAGCAGCGCCGTCACCCCCCGGACCAGTTCACGGTACTCCTCCCGGCCGATTTTGCCGTGGCAGGGGGCGCTGCACTGGCCGATCTGGTAGAAGAGGCAGGGGCGGCCGCGGCGACGGCAGATCTCCAGCGGATAGTGGCGCAGGGGAAAGAGGCGGTAAATCTCCTTGAGCGTTTCCCGTACGGCACTGCCGGAGGAGAAAGGCCCGAAGTAGAGTGCGCCGTCGCGCGGAACCTTGCGCACGACCTGCAGGGCGGGAAACTCTTCCCGCGGGTCGAGGCGGATCGAAACGTAGGTTTTGTCGTCCCGCAGGTGGATGTTGTAGCGAGGCCGGTGTTTCTTGATGAGGGTATTTTCGAGGATCAACGCCTCTTTTTCGGTATCGGTGACGATCGTCCCGATCTCGCGCACCCGGTTCATCAGGAAACGTATATGGGTGCGGCCATCGCCTTCCGCGGAGAAATACGAACGCAGGCGGCTGCGCAGATTCTTCGCCTTGCCGACGTAGAGAACCTCGCCCGCCTCTCCCTGCATCAGGTAGACGCCGGGAAGGGCGGGGAACTTTTTCAGGTCGATTTCCTGCACGACAGCTCCCGGCAAGGGAACAAAAAAAACCAGGGCGGGCCCTGGCTCGGCGGTAGCCACAGCCATTCGATGACAACTTCCGACGGTCAATGCCCCGAGGATAGCAATGCACCCTGCCACTGTCAACCGGTGGCCGGGAACGCTTGACTTTGCCGTATCGTTTACAACATAATCCCATAAATTAATGTACTTTCAGGGACTTCATGAGCCGGCACCTGTTCAAGTTCGTCAACAACCTCAAGCTCCGCTGGAAAATGCTGGTGATGGTCCTGCCACTGGTCATTATTCCGATCTGCGTCGTCGGCAGCGTTGTCGGCTACCTGGCTGCGCGCCAGGCTTATCTGGGAATCACCCAGACGAGCAAGGACGACCTGGAGCACATGGCGGACTTCACCACCGACCTGCTCAATTCCCATTATCAGCAGTTCCAGGTTTACAAGCAGGACAAGCAGAAAATCTTCATCCGCGACCTCTCCTCCCTCATCAACATCGCCTACAGCCTGGTGGAAACCCAGAATCACCAGTACCGGCAGGGACGGCTCAGCCTGGAGGACGCCAAGCAGGAGGCAAAGAAGGCCCTCAAGCGCGTCAACGTCGGCGAAACCGGCTACATCTACGCCATGACCACCGGCGGGGACCTGGAGTTGCACATCGCCCGCGAGGGGGAAAACATCTTCGATGAAAGGGATGAAAAGGGTCGCTTTTTTATCCGCGAGATGTGCAAGTCGGCCCGCAACTCGAAACCCGGGGAGGTTCTCTATATCATCTACCCCTGGCGCAACGAAATACTGGGCGACCGCGCCCCGCGCAAAAAGATCGCCGCTTACCGCTATTTCCCCGAATGGGACTGGATCATCGCCGCCAGCGGCTATCTGGAGGAGACCTACGAGGACCTTGCCTTCGAGCGCCGCTCCTTCGAGGAACTGAAAGAGAAGCTCAAGAGCAAGAAGGTCGGCCACACCGGCTATATCTACTGCATGGACAGTCAGGGGAACTTCACCCTCCACCCCGATGCCGAGGGGGAAAATCACCTCGAGGCCCGCGACGCCGAAGGGCATGCCTTCATCCGCGAGATGTGCGAAAAGAAGGAGGGCTGGATCCGCTACCCCTGGCAGAACATCGGCGACAAGGCGCCGCGGCAGAAGATCGTCCGCTACGCCTACTTCGCCCCGTGGGACTGGATCGTCGCCGTCGGCTCCTACGAGGACGAGTTCTACCGGGAAGCGAACCAGATCAAGGGTCGCACCTTCGCCACCATGGTGATCCTCACCTTCCTGACCAGCCTGATCGCCTTTGTCCTGATCTATTTCGCCGCCAAGGTGCTCACGGACCCCATCCACCACATGATCGCGGTCATCCGCAAGGTCAAACAAGGGCGGTTCGGCGAACGGATGATGGTGGAGAGCAACGATGAGATCGGCGAACTCGCCGTCACCTTCAACCGCATGACCGACATCATCAAGCGCAACAAGGAGATGGAGGCGGCACTGGCCCAGCAGGGGAAGATGGCCTCGCTGGGGGTCCTCTCTTCAGGGGTGGCACACGAGATCAACAACCCGCTGGGAGTCATCCTCGGCTACGCCGGCTATATCGAGGGGAAGCTGGCGCCGGAAGACCCTCTTTATCGCTACATCCATGAAATCAAGCGGGAGAGCAAACGCTGCAAGAAGATCGTCCAGGACCTGCTCAGCTACGCTCGCACGCCGAAGCCGGCGCTCGAATCCACCGACATCAATGAACTGCTCGGACAGATCGTCGATTTTGCCGCCAACCATACCGACATGCACCATGTTGACGTCCAGCGGAAATTTGCCGCGGGATTGCCGCGTCTGATGGTCGACGGCGACCAGATGCGGCAGGTGGCAATCAACCTGATTCTCAATGCCGGCGCCGCCATGTCGCAGGGGGGGACGCTGACGGTCAGCACGACCATGGAAGACGAAAAACACATCGCCATCGTCTTCGCCGACACCGGCACCGGTATCGAAGAAGAGAACCTGGAAAAAATCTTCGAACCGTTCTTCACCACCAGGGAGCGGGGAACCGGGTTGGGCCTGGCCATCACCAGACAGATCGTCGAACTGCACCAGGGGAAAATCGGCCTTGAGAGCGTGCCGGGCCGAGGCACCACGGTCACCATCCGGTTGCCGCTCGTACGGGAGGAGTACTAGATGAGTCAGCAGAGAATCATGCTGATCGACAACGAGGAAGGACTCTGCCGGATGATGGAGGCGGTGCTCCTTGACAACGGCTTTGCCGTGAAAGCCTATACCCGCTCCTTCGAGGCGGTCGATGAGTTCGCGCCCGGGCAGTGGGACCTGGTGGTGACCGACGTCAAGATGCCGGGGCTCGATGGCCTGGAGGTACTTCAACGGATCAAGGAAAAGTCGCCGGAGATTCCGGTGATCATGATCACCGCCTTCGCCACGGTCGAGAGGTCGATCCAGGCCCTGCGTCGTGGTGCCTACGACATGCTGACCAAGCCGTTCGAGCCGGAGGAGCTGG
>DATBML010000160.1:0-3893 GCA_036554885.1 Desulfuromonadales bacterium | reverse complement strand
GGGGAAGCAGGTGTTCTTTGTTCAGGATAACGGCGTGGGCTTTGACATGAAGGACGCCGATAAACTGTTCAAGCCCTTTCAGCGGCTCCATAAACCAAACGAATTTCCAGGGACCGGCATTGGTCTGGCAACCGTACAGCGCATCATCCATCGTCACGGTGGAGAAATCTGGGGGAAGGGGGAAAAGGGAAAAGGGGCCGCCTTCTTTTTTTCGCTTCCCTAGCTGTGGAAGAAAAATCCCCGAAAGAGGGCGAGTCGACCGACGGCGGCACCCTTGACAGGACTCCCCCCTCTCCTCTAAAGTAGCCAGGATTTCCAACCTTTCTGCGCCCGTTGCCGCGGGCAGACTTTTTTATGACGCGACGCTCAACCGTTCTGCGCATCATTCTTCCGATCTTCCTCCTCCTGACGATTGCCGTCGGGTTCAAATTCGCATCCTTCGTCTTCCAGCCGGTGACGCCGGCCGCATCTGCTCTGGTAAACGTCACTCCCGGGCTCCCCCTGGCCGAGGTGGCCGGGCGCCTGCAGGACGCGGGGGTGGTGCGCAGCGCTTCCGGCTTCAAACTGCTCGCCTGGCTGCGCGGCGATGTCAACCGGATCAAGGCCGGCCCCTACGATTTCAGCGGTCCGGCCAAGCCGGGAAGTGTCCTCGACCGGCTGGTCGCCGGGGATGTCCGCCGGCAACGCCTGACCATCCCCGAAGGGTTCTCCCTGCGCGAGATCGCCGCCCGCATCGAGGCGGAGGGGCTAGGCCGCGCCGAAACCATTCTGCGGCTGGCCCGCGACCCGAAGTTCATCGCAGGCCTCGGCATCGCATCCCCCACGCTCGAAGGGTACCTCTTTCCGGAGACCTATCTCTTCGCCAGCGGCACCCCCGAGGATCGCATCATCAAAGCGATGGTCCGGCAGTTCAAGAGCCGTCTGGCACCTGATCTGGTGGAAGGAGCGGCCAGGCTCGGCCTCGATCCGCATCAGCTGGTGACCCTCGCCTCGATCATCCAGAAAGAGGCCGGCACCCGCACCGAGATGCCGGTGATCGCCGCGGTCTTCCACAACCGCCTGCGCCGCAAGATGCCGCTGCAGGCCGATCCGACGGTCATCTACGGGATCGCCGATTTCAACGGCAACATCACCCGAAAGGACCTGCGGACGCCGACCCCTTACAACACCTACCGCATGGCAGGTCTGCCGCCCGGGCCGATCGCCAGCCCGGGAGAGGATGCCCTGCGGGCAGCTGCATTTCCGGCCAAGGCCGACTACCTCTACTTCGTGGCCCGCGGTGACGGCACCCATGCCTTTTCCAAAAACCTGCTCGAGCACAACCGCGCCGTGCGGCACTACCAGTTGAAACGCTGAACTGCGCCGGTCAGACCGGCAGAGGAGTGAGCGCATGGCTCCCAAGGTCCTGCTTGCCGAAGACAACGACCAGCTTGCTGCCGCCATTGAGGCGCTGCTTGTGCGCCAGGGGCTGACGGTCGAACGTGCCGGCGACGGCGTCGAGGCCCTGGGCCGGATCGTCAAATCTCCCCCCGACCTGCTTTTGCTCGACCTCAAGTTGCCCCGCCTGCACGGCGTCGAACTGCTCAAGAAGCTGCGGCAGAGCACCCCCACCCGCGCCCTTCCCGTCGTCATCATCACCGGTGCCTATCGCGGCGACCCTTACGTACGCGCCGCCAAGTCGCTCGGCGTTTCGGCTTACCTGGAGAAACCGTTCAAGGCCGGCGAATTGCTCGCCGCCCTGCAGCAGGCGCTGCCGGCAAAGACTCCGGCTGCACCGCCTGTTCCCAAGGCGGAGACGGTCGATCGTCACCTGCGCCGGGCTTTTACCGGCCGTTTTTTCGGCCGGCTGGTCCTGCGCGGCGAGGGCCGCGAGTACAGCCTGACCTTCATCAGCGGCACGCCGGTTTTCGTGCGCCCAGGTTTCGCCTACCGAGACTTCGGCGACTGGCTGCACCGTCGCGGCTTTCTCACCGCCAAGGAATACGCCTTCTACGCCGGCCCCGGCCAGCACCGCTACGAGCTGCCGGTACAAATGGGCTGCATCGAGTATCCAGCACTTCTTGAGGAGAAACTCGCCTACCTGAGCGCCGAACTGGTGGAGTCCTTCGCGCTCCCCCCGCTCGCCGCCGAGGAGCACCCTTTCTCCCCCCCCCCAGGGCTGCAGCTGCTCACCGTCAACGTTCCCCAGATTTTCTACCAGGGATACCACCGTCACCTGCGGCCGGAACGGCGCGTGCGACTGCTGGCCGAGGAAGGGTCACGCTACGCGGCACTCGCCCCCGACTATTTCCGCTACGCCAACTTCCTTTCACTGAGCCACGAAGAGAAGCAGCTACTGTCGCGCCTCGACGGCTCCCGCCCCCTGGCCGAATGCCTGGCGGGAGAAACCGATCTGACACCCCTGGCGTTGACTCTCCAGGCTCTCGGCATGCTGCGCTGCGCCGATGCCCCCCTGACCTCGGCGACGGCTCCGGAGTTTCCCCTGCGCACCCTGTTCAACGCCGTGGCCGAGGAGACGGTCGAGATTGCTCTCGACGGGCCGCTGGAGAGCTTTGCCGACCTGGTCGAGCCGGCGGCTTCGGTCGTCGGCCCTCCCGTCGCCTCGGCGTCGCCGGCCCCTGCGTCGGCAGCCGCTCCGGGTGAGGATGACCTGGCGGCCGAAGTCCGTAAAACCCACTCTTCCCTGCAGGGAAAGAACTATTACCAAATTTTCGGCCTGAACCCGGCGACGTTCTCCTTCGACCAGTTGAAGAAGAACTATTTCGCGCTCACCCGCAAGTTCGGTCCCGACCTGCTGATGCAGCTTGCCGGCGCCGAGGCGGCTCTGGCTGAGGAGATTCTCGCCGCCGTCGCCAACGCGTACAACACGCTCTCCGACGTCGTCCGCAAGGAGAACTACGACCAGCTGCTCGGCTCCGACCGGGTCGGCCTCGGTCAGAAGGGAGACGACCGTTTCCAGGCGCAGGTCCAATCCCAGTCGGGAAAGGTCTTCATCGAGATGGAGGAGTGGGACAACGCCGAGACGGCCTTGCAGGATGCCTGCAATATCGATCCCAACAACGGCGACTACCAGGCGCACCTCGCCTGGGCCATCTACCGCAACCCGAGAAACGTCGCGAGCCGGGCCATGCAGGAGAAGGCACGCCAACTCGTCAATCGCGCCCTGACCCTGGAGCGGACCGCCGCCGGCTTCGCCTTCAAGGGGTGGATGCTCTTCGAGGCGGGGCAGGACGCCCTCGCCGAAGGGGAGTTCAACAAGGCGCTCAAACTCGATGCTCGCCAGCAGATGGCGCGCAAGGGGCTGCGGAGTCTTCAGGAGAAACGCGAGCAGGAAAGGAAGGGTCTGTTCCGGCGGATGTTCGGCTAAGCCATGGCCAGTGCGGGGCTTCCGGGGAACCGTCCCCTGTTGCCGTTCAGGGGGCTGGCCGTAGCCGCACCAGCGTCGCCCCCCAACCGCCGGCGTCCTCACCGGCGAGGCGAAAGGCGGCGACCTCCGGCAGCCGAGCCAGGATGGCGTGCACGCTGCGCTGGAGGACACCCGTTCCCTTGCCGTGGATGATGCGCACATCGAGGATCCCTCGCTTGCGGCACTCGGCCAGGTAGTCGGGGACAAGATATTTCACATCGGCCGGACGGAAGGTGTGCAGGTCGAGGACCCCGTCAATCGGCAGTTCGATCATTTCGGGGATTTCGTGTTCTTCGCTCTCGTCGTTCACGGCACTCTCAAGGGTGAGAGGCAAGCTTGAGGCCGATGCTGGTCAACAATATCCAGGGACCGACTAATCCCTGTCATCCTTTTTTTTTCGGCGCGAAGGCGTAGGCCGGGTCAAAAAGGCGGTCACGACAATGACTCCGAAACCGACGAAGAAAAGCACCCCGACAATAAGCCATAA
>DATBML010000140.1:0-5183 GCA_036554885.1 Desulfuromonadales bacterium | reverse complement strand
AAGGGCTTCGCCGAATTGCTCCGCGACTACGATCCGGTCGACAAGGAAGATATTTTTGCCCTGATTCACGCCGCCTCCGAACGGGTCATCGACGAGATTCAGGCGCAGAGAACTGTCGCCGCGGCGGAAAGCAGGGAACTGCGGGTGCATCCGGAAACGATCCGGTCCGGCGAATTTCTGCGACAGTTGGTGGAAATCTACCGGCGCCATGAAGCGGCCGAAAATCGTCAGCTGAGTCTTGATCCGGCCGTTGCGGAGTTTGCCCTGGTCAGTGACCGGACGCTGCTCGGCCGCGTTTTGGGAAATATGATCAAGAATGCCCTCGAGGCTTCGCGGCCGGGGGAAACGGTGACCGTCGGCTGCCGGTTGGTCGATGACCGTATCGAGTTCAGCGTGCACAACCCGGCGTTCATCCCCCGCCCGGCGCAGTTGCAGATCTTCCAGCGCTCCTTCTCCACCAAGGGCTGCGGTCGCGGTCTCGGCACCTACAGCATGCGTCTGCTGAGCGGCTATCTTCAGGGCGCGGTCTCTTTTGTCAGTACTGAAGGCGAAGGAACGACCTTTCGCGCCAGCTATCCGTTGATCCTCCGCTGAGTTTCCTCTCGCCGGCTTTTCCATCCATTCCTTCTGCTTCCCAATCTCCCCATCTCCGGGTTCAGCCGCTGTCGGCTTCTGCGCCGTAACGGCCGTCTCCTTGACACCGGCGGCAATGGCGATACATTATAGTTAAAAGCGTAAGATGTCGTAAAATAAAGAAAAATTAAGCTGGCGGCAGCCTTGTCGCATCTTCTGCTGTCAGCAGAAGGAGCAGACGATGAACGTTTTTGATTTCGCCATGGAGATTGAACGCAGCGGCCGGAAGTTCTACCGCAACGTGGCCGCAAAAGCGGGCACGGCGGGGGTGAGGACCATCTTTTCAATGATGGCGGAGGACGAGCAGGAACTGCTGGAACGCTTCCGGGCGATGAAGGCGACGGTCCGCTCGACCACCATGCAGGATTCCCGCACCCTGGAGACTTCCGGCAACATCTTTGAGGATGTCCTGAATGAGCGCGAGGCATTGCAGATCAACGACGACCTGGATGCCTACCATTATGTCATGCGGATCGAGGCGGCGATCTGCCGGCTCTATGAGGATGCCGCCAAGCGCGAGCCGAATCCCGAAGTCCAGGGATTGCTCCGGCGGATTGCCACCGAGGAGCGGCGGGAGCTCGAGAGCCTGCGCCAGCTCTTTGATTTCGTCAATGCGCCCAACGAGTTCCTGGCCTGGGGCGAGTTCAGCAACCTGAACGAATTCCACAATTTCGGCAGGGGCGAAGGATAGGCCAGCCGGCGCCCCCATATTCCCTGCGGGCCAAAGCTTGCCGTTAGCAGAGGCACAGAGACGAGGAGATTCCTAAAGCGTCTCTGTGCCTCTGCGATTTAGTTGGCTTCCGTTCGGAAACCAGCTTGCATCCATCCGGAGTTTCCGGATGGACACGAGCTGAACAGCATGCGAGAAATGGCTGGGGAGAAACTCCGCGAGCGGGGAAAATATCGGCATCGGCCGATTGGTATAAGTAAGGCCGCACCAGCTCCTTCAGCACCTTGTCTACTCCGGTACGGATTTCGCTGGATCCCAACTGCCTGTTTTTGTTCCCGGTCTGCCGCCAGCCTCTATCTTGCCCCCCTCTTTCACCGTTCTTGGCGCAAGATTTGCTCCAAGAAATTGCCCCTGTTGCTTCGTTCCAACGAATGATTTCGATCTGGGATTGCTAGGTGGATCCGTTCAAATAAAAATATCGAGCAGGGAAGAACCCTGCCAGGCTGAAGGTCCCGCTGCTTCGCAAAAGTGCCTGGCGACAAGTTGAAAAAGGAATGCCCGTGAAACACAGCAAAATGCTCCTTTCCCAGGGTACCATCAACCTGGATTTCGTCCGCAAGGTGGAATCGCTCTCGGGGACCTCGGTTCGGCGCTGCTTCCAGTGCGGCAAGTGTTCGGCCGGCTGCCCGATGCGCAGCTTCATGGAGCACCCCCCCAACCGCATCGTCCGCCTGCTGCAGCTCGGCCAGTACGAGCGGGTGCTGGCCGGGCGAAGCATCTGGTACTGCGCCTCCTGCGAGACCTGCTCGACCCGCTGCCCCAACAAGGTCGACCTCGCCGCCATCATGGATGCCCTGCGCAAATGCTCCTGGGACGCCCAGGGGCCGTCGAAGGAGAGCTACGTGCAGCTCGCCAACCGCCTGTTCATCGAAAACATCCGCAGCTATGGCCGCCAGTACGAGATGCGCCTTGGCGCCGTCTTCAACATCAAAAGCGGCCAGTTCCTCAAGGACCTAATGCTCGGCCCCAAGCTCCTCTCCAAGGGGAAGCTCAAAGTCTTCCACCAGAAAAACCGCAACCTCGCCGAGATCGAGAAGATCTTTTCGCGCATTGAAGAGATGCGCAAGAAGGGGGAGGCGCCGTGACGCCGAAGAACGTCCTCAACTACTCCTACTATCCCGGCTGCTCGCTGCACGCCTCGGCCATCGAGTTCGACGCCTCCACTCGCGGTCTGTTCAAGACGCTGCACATCGGCCTGCACGAGGTCCCCGACTGGCTCTGCTGCGGCGCCACCCCGGCCCACAACGTCGACGAGTTGCTGTCGCTCTCCCTCTGTGCCAAGAACCTGGAGCTTTCCGAAAAAATCGAGGGGGACCTGGCGGTCGCCTGCGCCGCCTGCTTCTCGCGCCTGAAGACCGCCCAGCACAAGCTCTCCGAAAACGGCGAGAAACGTCGCCAGGTGGAGCAGGCGATCGACGCTCCCGTTCAACTCGGCAAGCCGGTCAAGCACCTGCTGGAGATCGTCGCCCGCGACTTCGGCCTGGAGCGGCTCGCCGCGGCAGTGAGCAAGCCCCTCGGCCTCAAGGTTGCCTGCTACTACGGTTGCCTGCTGACCCGTCCCCCCGAGGTCCCCGAGCTCGACGACTGCGAGGCGCCGACCATCATGGAGCGGGTGATCTCTGCGGCCGGCGCCGAAACCGTCGCCTGGAGCCACCGCATGGAGTGCTGCGGCGCCAACTTCACCCTGTCGCGCCCCGGCGTGGTCATCAAGCTCTCCGGCGACATCCTCGCCTCGGCGAAGGCGGCCGGCGCTGACTGCCTGATGGTCGCCTGCCCACTGTGCCACGGCAACCTCGACATCCGCCAGCAGGAGATCGAGGAGGCAAGCGGCGAGCGCTACAACCTCCCGGTCTTCTACGTCACCCAGCTGCTGGGGCTGGCTTGCGGGGTGGCGGTGGACAAGCTGGGTTTCGAGAGCATGATCGTCAGCCCGGCGGGGCTGTTGCGCGAAAAGAATCTATTGTAGGGGCAGGTCTTGTGCCTGCCCCGATTTGGGCAACCACAAGGGTTGCCCCTACAGGGAAAACCAGATGTCCAGAATCGGCGTTTTCGTCTGTCACTGCGGGGAGAACATCTCCCGCACCGTCGACGTGGAAAAGGTGGCGCAGCAGGCCGCGGAGCTCTCCGGAGTCGCCTACGCCTGCGACTACAAGTACATGTGCTCGGACCCCGGGCAGAACCTGCTCAAGAAGGCGGTCGCCGAGCACCGCCTGGACGGCGTCGTAGTCGCCGCCTGCTCGCCGCGGATGCATGAGAAGACCTTCCGCAAAACAGCGCAAGGAGCCGGCCTCAACCCCTTCCTCTGCGAGATGGCCAACATCCGCGAGCACTGCTCCTGGGTGCACGAGGACCGGGCGGAGGCGACGGTCAAGGCGAGCGAGATCGTCGGCATGCTGGTCGAGCGGGTGAAAAAGGACAAGAAGCTCGTCCCGATCACCGTCCCCGTCACCAAGCGCGCCCTGGTCATCGGCGGCGGCATCGCCGGCATCCAGGCGGCCCTCGACATCGCCGACGCCGGCCACCAGGTGGTCCTAGTCGAGCGCGAGCCCTCCATCGGCGGCCACATGGCGCAGCTCTCCGAGACCTTCCCGACGCTCGACTGCTCCCAGTGCATTATGACGCCGAAGATGGTCGACGTCGCCAACCACCCCAACATCACCCTGCACACCTATTCCGAGATCGAGAACGTCGACGGCTACATCGGCAATTTTCAGGTGACCATCCGCAAGAAGGCGCGGTCAGTCGACATGGGCAAGTGCACCGGCTGCGGCGTCTGCATGGCCAAGTGCCCGCAGAAGAAGATCCCCAACCGCTTCGATAAGGACCTCGGCACCCGCCCCGCCATCTACGTCCCCTTCCCGCAGGCGGTCCCCAACACCCCGGTGATCGACCGGGAGCACTGCACGTACTTCAAGAGCGGCAAGTGCGGCGTCTGCGCCAAGGTCTGCGGACCCCAGGCCGTGGACTACGCGCAGCAGGACGAGCTCATCACCGAACCGGTCGGAGCGGTGGTGGTCGCCACCGGCTTCGAGCTCTACGACATCGGCAAAAAACCGGAAGGGTCGCCCTACGAGGGGTACGGCGAGTTCGGCTACGGCACCATCCCCGACGTCATCGACGGGCTGACCTTCGAGCGGCTCGCCTCGGCCAGCGGCCCCACCGGCGGCAAGATTCTGCGCCCCTCCGACGGGAAGGAGCCCAAGTCGGTGGTCTTCGTCCAGTGCGTCGGCTCCCGCGCCCGGGAGAAGGGGATCTCCTACTGCTCCAAGATCTGCTGCATGTACACCGCCAAGCACACCATGCTCTACCACCACAAGGTGCACGACGGCCAGGCCTACGTCTTCTTCATGGACGCCCGCACCCCGGGCAAGGGGTATGACGAGTTCTGGCGGCGGGCGGTGGAGGAAGAAGAGGCGGTCTACATCCGCGGCATGGTCTCGCGCCTCTACCAGAAGGGCGGCAAGGTGGTGGTCATGGGAAGCGACGTGCTGGTCGGGGTGCAGGTGGAGATCGAGGCCGACCTGGTGGTTCTGGCCACCGCCGTGCAGGCGCGCCAGGGGGCAGACACGCTGGCCCAGAAGCTCGGCATCTCCTACGACAAGTACAACTTCTACTCCGAAGCCCACGCGAAACTCAGACCGGTTGAGTGCGCCACCGCCGGGGTCTACCTGGCCGGCGCCTGCCAGGGACCGAAGGACATCCCGGACACCGTCAGCCAGGCGAGTGCCGCCGCGGCCAAGGTGATGACCCTCTTTGCCAAGGACGAACTGGAGCGTGAACCGATCGTCGCCAAGGTGTTCGAGAAGAACTGCGTCGCCTG
>DATBML010000130.1:0-10695 GCA_036554885.1 Desulfuromonadales bacterium | reverse complement strand
CACAATTTGGCGATTCCCCCCCGCGTCCCTTCTCCTTTCTAACTGATGAGATTAGGGGTGAACAACTCCCTTGTCATATCACCTTGACCAATTCGCGCACCCATGAAATCATCCGCAGCGGCCTGGATCGCTCGCCGCTCTACAGTGGGGTTATCGAAGGGGTCGGGCCACGGTACTGTCCGTCCATTGAGGACAAGGTGGTGCGTTTTCCGGAGAAAGAGAAACACCAGGTTTTTCTCGAACCTGATGGTCTGGAAAGTCTTGAGATCTACCCCAATGGTGTCTCCACCTCCCTGCCGCCTGACGTCCAGTTGGCTTTCTTGCGGACGATCGTGGGATTGGAGCAGGTGGAAATCATGCGTCCCGGCTATGCCATCGAGTATGACTACGTCGATCCGATCCAGTTGACCCCATCCCTTGAGACCAAGGAGGTTGCGGGCCTTTTCCATGCTGGTCAGATCAATGGCACCTCGGGTTACGAGGAAGCTGCCGCCCAGGGTCTGGTGGCCGGGATCAATGCCGCCCTTCGTGTGCGGGGAGATGCGCCTCTGGTGCTACGTCGGGACCAGGCGTATATCGGGGTGTTGATTGACGATCTGGTCAATCTCGGGACCAGTGAACCCTATCGCATGTTCACCTCAAGGGCCGAGTACCGTCTGCTGCTGCGGGAGGATAACGCCGACCAGCGTCTCACCGAAATCGGCTATCGGCTGGGCCTGGCGACGGCGGAGCGCTGGTTGCGGTACGAAGGCAAGATGGAGCGGTTGAAGCGGGGGCAGGATCGTCTGCGTCAGGTTCGACTGGCGCCCTCGAACCGGCCGGCATTGTCGCATCTCGGTCTTGGTGAACTGAAGAACGGGGCATCCCTTGAGGAATTGCTTCGGCGTCCGGAAATTACGATCGACGCTCTCCTCTGTCTCGATCCGGAGCTTGCCGGACTCTCGGCCGAAGTTCTCGATCAATTGGAGGTTGGCGTCAAATATTCCGGCTACATCGAGCGGCAAATGGAGCAGGTAGAACGCTTTCGTCGGACCGAAGAGGTGGCTATTCCTGCGGCCTTCGACTACGATGCGGTAAGTGGTTTCTCCGTCGAGGTGCGGGACAAGCTGAAAAGGGTGCGCCCCCTTACCCTCGGCCAGGCCGCCCGGATCCCGGGCGTGACCCCGGCCGCAATTGGCATCCTGGCCGTTTGTTTGCGCCGGAGGTGAGATGGCGCCCATTGAACAACTCACCGACCAACTCCGTCAACTCTCCCTTGATGTGTCTGCGGACGTCCCCGCAAAACTGCTGCGCCTGCTCGCTGAGTTGCTGCGCTGGAACGGTACCTACAACCTGACTGCCATTGTCGATCCGGTCGAAGGAATTGAAAAACATCTGGTCGATTCCCTCACTCTGCTGCCGCTTCTGACCGGCGACGAGCGATTGCTTGATCTCGGTTCGGGCGGAGGTTTTCCTGGCCTGCCGCTGAAGATTGCCCGACCCGGCCTGTCTGTCGTCTCCGTCGACTCAGTGGCCAAGAAGATCAACTTCCAGCGTCATGCCGTCCGTCTGCTCGGTCTCCGGGGGTTCGAGCCGCTGCATGCCAGGGCCGAATCGCTGCCAGAGTTCCCCGGGTACTCAGGCGGCTTCGATGTGATTGTTTCGCGTGCATTTGCTTCCCTTCCTGTTTTTGCCTCCCTTGCACTTCCATGTCTGCAGCCGAGGGGGCGAATTCTGGTGATGAAGGGGGCGGAGGGTGATAGGGAGTTGACTGAAGCGGAAAGCGAATTGGCGTCGTATGGGCTCTTTTGCACCGATTTGCAACATTTGCGGCTACCGTCCTCGGGCGCGCTGCGTTGCCTGCTGGTTTTACGGCGTCGTTAGCTAGCCCGGCACAAGATGTTGGGGGCGTGAGGGGAAGCGACACCAGATGTCCAAGGGCTCTCGACCAGGGATGTTCAGGCGCCTTTTTCCTTTTCTGGCAAGGGGGTTTGTGGTAATCTTTTCGCCCCGGAGCAGCACTGGCAAGGAGATAAGGTATGGCGCAGATCATCGCCGTTGCCAATCAGAAGGGTGGCGTTGGAAAGACGACCACCTCTGTGAACTTGGCGGCGTCCCTGGCCGCGGCGGAGAAACGGACGCTGTTGGTCGACATGGATCCCCAGGCCAATGCCTGCAGTGGCCTGGGTCTCAACAAGAGCACACAGGAGCGGACTGTTTACAATGCGCTTCTCGGGGAAGAGTCGGCTCGGGACGTTCTGGTTCACACCTCTCTGCAGCACCTTGACGTCCTCCCTTCCAACACTGACCTGATCGGTGCCGAAATCGAACTGGTGACCGCCTTCTCCCGGGAGCGCAAGCTTTTGGGGGTTCTGGAGCCGCTGCGCGACGACTACGACTTTGTCGTAATCGACTGCCCACCGTCCCTGGGCCTGCTTACCGTCAATGCTCTGACCGCTGCCGATTCAGTGCTGGTCCCCCTGCAGTGCGAGTTTTATGCCATGGAGGGGTTGAGCCAGTTGATGAACACCATCCGCCTCATCCAAAAAGAGCTCAATCCACGCCTGAAGATTCACGGCATCCTGTTGACCATGTTTGACTCTCGCAACAATCTTTCGCATCAGGTCAGCGAAGAGATTCGCCGGCATTTCGCCGACCAGGTGTTCACCACGGTCATTCCCCGTAATGTTCGTCTCTCCGAAGCGCCGAGTCATGGGCTTCCGGTCCTCCTCTACGACATCAGTTCACGCGGGGCGACGGCTTATCTCGAACTGGCGAAGGAAATCATCGACCTAAGGTAGCGAAACATGACCAAACGACCTGCCCTTGGCAAGGGGATCGGTGCTCTGCTCAGCTCGGCGACCCAGGAAGGTGGGCGGAAGTATTTTCTCTGTCCCATCGAGGAGTTGCGGCCGCACAGCAACCAGCCGCGGAAGACCTTCAACGATGAAAAGATGGCGGAGCTGGTCGCCTCGATCCGCGAAAAGGGGATCATCCAGCCCCTGGTAGTCCGTCATCACGGAGATCACTACCAGATAATCGCCGGTGAGCGGCGCTGGCGAGCCTCGCAGAAGGCCGGCCTGCGGGAGGTTCCGGTGGTTATCCAGGATGTTTCGGAGGACTGGGCCCTGGAGTTGGCGTTGATTGAAAACATCCAGCGCGAAGACCTCAACGCTATCGAGGAGGCCGAGGCGTATCGCAACCTCATCGATGTTTTCGACCTCTCCCAAGATGAGGTGGCCAAGCGGGTCGGCAAGGACCGCTCCACTGTTGCCAATGCCCTGCGTCTTCTTCGGCTTCCGGGAAAAGTTCGCGACGACGTCATTTCGGCTCTTCTCTCGATGGGCCACGCCCGCGCCCTTCTTGCCTTGGAGAGTGACGAGGATATTATCGAGGCCCGAATGCAAGTGGTGCAGAAGCATTTGTCTGTACGGGAAACCGAGGCTCTGGTCAAAAAGATCAAGAGTTTCGGCCGCAGCGCCCCGAAGACCAAGGGCAAAAGCGAGGCCGACCCCGAACTGGTGCACTTGGCTGGCGAACTTAAAAGAGCCCTCGGCACCCAGGTCAAAATTTCTGCCCGCGGAAAGGGCGGTAAAATCGAGATTTCCTATTATTCGCCCCAGGACCTCGATCGGCTCTTGGAGGTTCTGGGAATTTCTTGAGACATTGTGACAATTTGAGACGGGAAAGATTTCATGTTTGAGAGGAAGGACAAGGCTGGCATGCGTAAAGAAACACCCATCGAAAAGAGCGACATCAAGGCCTTTCTCGGGCCTGGCAGCCAGTTTGAGGGAAAACTGCTGTTTGATGAAATCGTTCGGTTGGACGGCACTTTTCGTGGCGAGGTAACCTCGCGTGATACGCTGATTGTTGGTGAAACAGCAGACGTTCAAGCCGAGATCACTGTCGGTACGCTTATTCTGAGTGGCCGCTTCAAGGGTAACATCAAGGCGACGAGGAAAGTGGAGTTGCGGGCACCTGCCCAGTTGGAGGGAAATATAGAAACACCCGTGCTGGTCGTCGAAGAAGGGGTTCTGCTCAACAGCAATATCTGCATGAAGCGCGAAGAAACCGGTCCGGATGAGGGAGAGAAGACCAAAGCTCCTTTCGTCAAGTAGTGAGACTTTTGGCTGGGAATGGTTGAGGTGGGTCAAAAAAGCAAAAGAATCTTGACATCCGGTGGGGGGTATGATAGCAATTCCCTGTTTTGCCCGCCGCCAAGGGCATATTTTAATCACCCGGAAATATGTATACAGTATACGCATACTGAAGCCCGGTTACGGAACATTTGTAGCGCTTTCAACGAGGTGTGGCAGTGATCAAGATCGATTGGACAATACTTCTGCAGGCGGCCAACTTCATGGTGCTGATGCTGGTCCTCAACATCATCCTTTACCGACCCCTGCGCGACCTTATGAACCGGCGCCGCGAGAGCGTGGATGGTGCCCACAGCCGGGCTCGTGAGCTGGAGGCACAGATCGCCGAAAAGATGAGCCGCTACCAGGAGCAGCTTCAGCAGGCCAAGCTCAAGGGAAGCGAGGAGAAAGCGTCTCTGCGCGCCGCCGCCGCCCGGGATGAGGCCGAACTGCTGGCCGCCGCTCATCAGAGCGCCAGCGAGCAGTTGCATACTATCAAAAACAGGGTACAGACAGAGGCGACAGCAGCACGTATGTCGCTCAAAGTCGAAACCGAGGCCCTTGCCGCTCACGTTGCCACCAAGGTTCTGGGGAGGGCCCTGTAATGCGCATCGATAAGGGCATGATTATGAAAAAAGGGACCGTCATCGCCGCCGCTACCATGACGCTGGCCGCTTTGGCCACTGTCGCCCTGGCTTCTTCCGGCGGCGAGGGACATCATGTCGACAGCGGTGTTCTGCTGAAAGATTTTCTCTGGCGTTGTCTGAGCTTCGGGGTCACTCTCGGCCTACTGATCTATTTCGTAAGAAAGCCGATTCGCCAGGGTTTGGCTGGTCGCCGTGACGGCATCGAGAAGGTTTTGCGCGAAGCCGAGGCGGCCAAGGCCGAGGCCGAGGCAAAGTTTGCCGAGTACGACCGCAAGTTGAGCAAGGCGGCGGCAGAGATCGAGGAGATTCAGGTCGCCCTTCGTCGGGAGGGTGAAATGGAGCGGGAGCGGACTCTCGCAAATGCCAGGGAGATGGCAGAGAAGATCAAGCGGGAAGCCGAAAAATCCGCCGCCAACGAGGTTGCCAAGGCCCGGGCCGAACTCCGTCAGGAAGCGGCCCGGATGGCAATCGCCATGGCCGAGGATTTGTTGAAGAAAAACTTCACCAGCGACGACCAGAAACGTCTGGTGAGTGAATACCTGCAGAAGGTGGGAGACCTACATTGAGCAGCAGCGCGATATCCAGGAGGTACGCTAAGGCCCTGGTCGACCTGGGTGCCGAGCAGAAGATGGTGGAGCGGTACGGCGATGAGTTGGCGAGGGTGAGTTCCGCCTTTGCCGCAGAAAGTGCCTTGCGGCTCATTCTCGAAAGCCCCACTTTCCCGGCGGAAAAGAAAACGGCCATACTGGTCGATCTGACCGAGAAACTGCAACTCTCCGGCGGCATGAAAAGTTTTCTCGGGCTGCTGCTGGCCAAAGACCGTATCCAGTATCTGGCGCAGATAGAAGGCAACTATCGCCAGCTTGCCGACGAGCTTTCCGGTATTCTCCGGGCACGGATCATCTCGGCGGCCGAGCTGGATGCCGGACAATGTGCAACCATCCGTGCCAGCCTGGAAAAGCAGAGCGGCAAGAAGGTCGAGCTGAAGGTAGATATCGAGCCTTCCCTGATCGGCGGCGTTCAGGTCGAGATCGGCGGCAAGGTCTTTGACGGCAGTGTAAAAACCCAGCTGAAGCGGATTGAAGATACCTTAAAGAAGGGGTGACAAGTTCTCATGGAAATCAGAGCAGAAGAAATCAGCGCGATCATCAAGAAGCAGATCGAAAATTTCGGTCGCGAAGTTGAAGTCAGCGAAACGGGCACCATTATCTCCGTCGGCGACGGTATTGCCCGTATTCATGGCCTGGACAAGGCGATGGCCGGCGAGTTGCTGGAATTTCCCGGCAACACCATGGGGATGGTTCTCAACCTCGAGGAGGACAACGTCGGTGCCGCCATTCTCGGCGAGGCCCACCACATCAAGGAAGGCGATACCGTCAAGCGCACCGAGCGCATCGTCCAGGTGCCTGTTGGCGAGGCGCTGATCGGCAGGGTCGTCGACGGCATCGGCATTCCCATCGACGGCCAGGGGGAGATCGCTTCCAGTGAATTTCGTCAGGTCGAGATCAAGGCCCCCGGCATAGTTGCCCGCAAGTCGGTGCACGAGCCGATGCAGACCGGCCTCAAGGCGATCGACGCCATGGTCCCCATCGGACGCGGCCAGCGCGAACTGATCATCGGCGACCGCCAGACCGGCAAGACCGCCGTCGCCACCGACACCATCATCAACCAGAAGGGGCAGAACGTCATCTGCATCTACGTCGCGATCGGCCAGAAGCGTTCCACGGTCGCACAGGTGGTAGACAAGCTCAAGCAGCACGGCGCCATGGACTACACCATTGTCGTTGCCGCGACCGCCTCGGACCCTGCTCCTCTGCAGTTCATTGCTCCCTACACCGGCGTCACCATGGGTGAGTTTTTCCGCGACAGCGGCAAGCACGCCCTGATCATCTACGACGACCTCTCCAAGCAGGCCGTGGCCTACCGGCAGCTCTCGCTGTTGCTGCGCCGTCCGCCCGGCCGCGAGGCCTACCCCGGCGACGTTTTCTACCTGCACAGCCGGCTGCTCGAACGCGCCGCCAAGCTCAACGATGAGATGGGCGCCGGCAGCCTCACTGCACTGCCTATCATCGAGACCCAGGCCGGCGACGTTTCGGCTTACATCCCGACTAACGTCATATCGATCACCGACGGCCAGATTTTCCTCGAGACCGACCTCTTCTACTCCGGGGTGCGCCCGGCAATCAACGTCGGACTCTCGGTCTCCCGCGTCGGCGGCAGCGCCCAGATCAAGGCGATGAAACAGGTCGCCGGCACCCTGCGCCTGGCCCTCGCCCAGTACCGCGAGATGGCTGCATTCGCCCAGTTCGGTTCCGATCTCGATGCTGCCACCCAGCGCCAGCTCAACCGAGGCGCCCGCCTGGTAGAGATTCTCAAGCAGCCGCAGTACAAGCCGATGCCGGTCGAGAAGCAGGTCCTGGTCGTCTACGCCGCCAACAACGGCTACGTCGATGCCTATCCCGTCAGCGCCGTAAAGCGCTTCGAGACCGAGCTTCTCTCCTTCATGGAGAGCAAGCACGGCCAGTTGCTCGGCGACCTGAAAGCAAAGAAGGCCATCGACGCCGAGCTCGAGGGACGCATCAAGTCCGCCCTGGAGGAGTTCAAGGGTCAGTTTGTGGCTTAATCAAACGCAAGCAGAGGGTTTGGACAGATGCCAAGTCTGAAGGATATAAAAAAGCGGATCGGGTCGGTCAAAAACACCCGACAGATCACCAAGGCGATGAAAATGGTTTCCGCCGCCAAGTTGCGCCGGGCCCAGGATGCCGTGGTGGCCGCGCGGCCATACGCCAACAAGATGTTGGAGGTTCTCTCCAGCCTTGCGTTGCGTGAAGATCCGGGTGCGCATGCGTTGCTCACCGAGCGAGGCAAGGGACGGGCGCTGGTCTTGCTGCTGACTGCCGATAGGGGCCTCTGTGGCGGCTTCAACGGCAATGTTTCCAAGGCGGCTGAACGTTTCATCCGTGCCAATGCCGAAGGCTTCGAGGGTTACGACCTGATGATCGTCGGCCGCAAGGGTCGCGACTACCTGCGGACGCGTCCGGGCATGAATATTGCCAAGGTTTATGAAAACATCACCAGCAGCATTTCCTACAGCACTGCCGCGCTGCTTGGGCAGGAGATCGTTGAGGGGTACGTCGCGGAGAAATACGATGCGGTCTATTTCATCTACAATGCCTTTCGCAGCGCCATCTCGCAGGATGTGACCATTGATAAACTCCTGCCGATCGTCCCCAAACAGGTCGAAGAAGGAGCTCACGTAGCCGAATATCTGTACGAGCCGAACCGTAGCGAGGTTCTTGCGCAGATACTGCCCAAACACGTGGAAGTACAGATTTTCCGTGGCCTGCTCGAGTCAGTGGCTTCGGAACACGGGGCGCGCATGAGTTCCATGGATAGCGCCAGCAAGAATGCCTCGGAGATGATCGGCAAGCTGACCCTGCAATATAACCGGGCCCGGCAGGCCGCCATCACCAAAGAGCTGATGGAAATCATTTCCGGCGCCGAATCTATCAAGTAATTCAGCAAATAGCGATTTACACCTGAAGCGGGTGGAAAAAGGAGGAACGGTACATCATGAATAAAGGAAAGATCACACAGGTCATCGGGCCCGTCGTCGATGTGGAGTTCGAGGCCGGTAAGCTCCCCGAGATTTACCACGCCCTCAAAATTACCAATCCCGCCCTTGGTGAGGGAGAAGGTAACCTGGTTGTTGAAGTTGCCCAGCACCTCGGCGAGAACACGGTCCGCGCCATAGCCATGGACTCTACTGACGGCCTGGTCCGCGGTCAGGATGTCATTGACACCGGCAAGCAGATCGTCATGCCGGTCGGCCGCAAGACCCTGGGACGTATTCTCAATGTTGTCGGCCAGCCGGTCGACGAGATGGGTCCGGTCGGCGCCGAGCTCGAGTGGGAGATTCACCGCCCCACACCCGAGTTCGTCGAACAGTCGACCAAGGTCGAAGCGTTCGAAACCGGCATCAAGGTTGTCGACCTCCTTGCACCTTATGCCCGCGGCGGCAAGATCGGCCTCTTCGGTGGTGCCGGCGTCGGCAAGACGGTTCTGATCATGGAACTGATTCACAACATCGCTAAGCAGCACGGAGGCTTTTCGGTCTTTGCCGGGGTCGGGGAGCGGACCCGCGAGGGGAACGACCTCTGGCACGAAATGAAGGACTCCGGCGTTCTCGACAAGGCTGCCCTGATCTACGGTCAGATGAACGAGCCGCCGGGCGCCCGTGCTCGCGTCGCTCTTTCCGCTCTGACGGTTGCCGAATATTTCCGCGACGAAGAAGGGCAGGACGTGCTCCTCTTCGTCGACAACATCTTCCGGTTCACCCAGGCAGGTTCCGAGGTCTCGGCTCTTCTCGGCCGCATCCCCTCCGCCGTCGGTTACCAACCTACCCTCTCCACCGAAATGGGTGAGTTGCAGGAACGTATCACAACCACCAACAAGGGGTCGATCACTTCGGTGCAGGCGATCTACGTGCCGGCCGACGACCTGACCGACCCGGCGCCGGCGACGGCCTTCGCCCATCTCGACGCGACCACCGTTCTTTCCCGGCAGATTGCCGAGCTCGGGATCTACCCCGCTGTTGACCCCCTTGACTCCACCAGCCGTATTCTCGATCCCCAGGTGGTCGGTGAGGAGCACTACAAGATTGCCCGCGACGTGCAGTACGTCCTCCAGCGTTACAAGGACCTGCAGGACATCATCGCCATTCTCGGCATGGATGAGCTTTCTGAAGAGGACAAGCTGGTCGTCGCCCGCGCCCGCAAGATTCAGCGCTTCCTTTCCCAGCCGTTCCACGTGGCTGAGGTTTTCACAGGTTCCCCCGGCAAATATGTCGAGCTCAAGGACACCATCCGCGGTTTCCGGGAAATCGTCGAAGGCAAATACGACGACATCCCCGAGCAGGCTTTCTACATGGTGGGGACCATCGACGAGGCGCTGGAGAAGGCCAAGAAACTGGCGGCCTAATCAAAAACCGGCACGAGGCCACGGGCCAAGGGCAAAAGGCCAACCTTTAGCCCAAGGCCCTTGGCCCTTAGCCAGAGGTGTTATAAATGGCAGAAAAACTCAGACTGGACATGGTCACCCCCTACAAGCAGGTCCTCTCCCAGGAGGTGGACGAGGTCACTGCGCCTGGCACCGTCGGGGAGTTTGGCATCCTGCCGGGCCATACGCCGCTGCTGACCACACTGAAGATCGGAGAATTGAGCTATCGTCAGGGTGCTGAAACCTTCCATGTGGCTGTCAACTGGGGCTATGTCGAGGTGGAGGAAGACAAGGTGACCGTCCTGGTAGAGACCGCCGAGCCGGCCGACGAGATTGATCTTGAGCGCGCCAGGGCGGCTCTTGGCAGGGCGGAAGAGGCTCTCAGGAAACTGTCGCCCGAGGACAAGGATTTTCTGACCCAGCAGGCCGCAGTCGAGCGTGCCTTGATCCGCATCCAGGTGGCTGGCAGGCGAGTCCAGCGCGGGCATTAATAAAGACACCACTCACTCTAGAAACAAGAAAGGCGGCCCAGCGGGGCCGCCTTTCTTATTTGGGTGGTTGGGCGGAGTGCCGCTCAGCTTCACGTTCCTGAAGAATCTGTGGCATTTTCTCCTGAACGAATTGCAGATGATCCATCATTGCCTGCCGGGCCTGCTCCGGGTTGCGGTCGTTGATGGCCTCGTAAATCGACCTGTGTTGTGCCAGCAGGGCTTCCAGGTAGCCTTCGCGCCGGTAGAATTCGGTCAGGGCCAACTCGATGGTGGCGTGAAACAGGCCGCGAATGGTGTCGAGAACATGCAGTTGCAGTGTGTTGTGGGTCGCCGTGGTGATGGTGTAGTGAAACTGGGCATCGACCTTTGGATCCCATCCGCCTCGGGCTGCCTGACGCTCCATCTCCTTGAGCAGTTTAGCTAAGGTGTTAATTTCTTCCTGGG
>DATBML010000057.1:0-9216 GCA_036554885.1 Desulfuromonadales bacterium | reverse complement strand
AACGGCCAGGTACTGCACTTGGGGGTCGAGCTTCACCAGCGACCAGAGCCAGGGGGAGACGGTGTGCAGGTACCAGACGGCGCCCCAGCGCAGGGTGAAGGCGATGTAGACCCCCGTCGCCACCTGAACCAGCAGAGCGGCGAGCAGGACCCAGTCGACCGCCGAGGTGACCGTGGCCACCCGGTCGTGGGTCGCCCGGCGCAGGATCAGCAGAGCCACGGCGACGACGGTGACGAGCCCCAGCGCCAGGCCGCTCACTTCCAGCATGTAGAGCCGCAATGGCCGCCCCAGCACCACCCCCCAGCCTTCCGGAAATAGAAAGCCCAGCAGGTGGGCGAGCAGGATGAGCAGGATGGCGTAGTGCCAGGGAACCGAGCCCCAGAAGAGCACCCGGCTCTCCAGGAACTGGGAGGACTGGGACGACCAGGAGTAGCGGTCGATAGCGTAACGGTAAAAACCGACGGCCAGGGCGAGGGTCACCGCCACATACGGAAATACGCCGAACAGGATCAGATCAATCATGGGCTCAGCTCCTTCTGCCATTGGCCGTCAACAGCTCGGTCCCGGCATCGACAGTTTCGGTCAGGAAACGTTGCACGGCCTTGAGCAACTCCACATAGGGCGGCACCTTTCCCTCCAGCCCCGCCAATATCTTCTCCAAAGCGGGGAGCAGTCCATCCCGGACGATCTCCAGGCCGCACTCCCGCTCGGCGACGGTGCCGACAAACTGCAGCATCGTCGCCAGATGATCGGGGAGTTCGCTGCCACCGCTGAAGCCGTGTTGTCGATAAAGCTGCTGCAGCCGGATCAGAAACATCGTTCGCTGCTGACTTTCACCGCAGAGCTGGTAGCCGACATAAGGGTGACAGACAGGCTGCAGGTCGAAGGTCTCGGTGAACAGTTCCTCCAGGCGGGAGGGTTGCTGACCAGCCAAAAAAGCGGCGAACCGTGCCATGGGGTCCGCGGCCGCGGAATCAAGTTCCCGCAACTGAGCCGCACAGTCGACTGCCGTCTGGCGAACGGAGTCGTCGGGATAGCTGAGCAGCGTTGCGAACATTCGACAGATTTCCTGGTGGTTGGTCGAGGTCAGCATGATCACCACCGCCGTTTCGGCGGGCGACGGCTGCCAAAGCCCATCCCCTGCTTGCATTCCTCGGTATCCATCCCCGCCTCGATTGCCTGCTCGCGCAGCATCGGCGGCACGACAATCCGCTCCTTGATCCGGGTCAGGGCGGTCATACGGAAGATGGCATCGACCGCCGCGGAGCTCACCCCGGCCAGCTCGCAGGCCTTTTCCACTTCGCCGGCCGGCAGGTCGCCGACGCTTGCCTGCCGGCGCTGCAGGCGCACCGCGATCAGCTTGCGGTAGACCGCCTTGACCTCTTCGGCGTTGCCGCCGGCGAACATTCCGGCCAGGTACTGAATCGGCAGCCGCGCCCGTTCCAGGGTGGTGAAAAAGTCGTCGGCCAGCTGCTGGGTCCCCTGGTTCTCCTTCGACAGCACCGGCAGCAGCGGCGGAACGTAGAAGAGCATCGGCAGGGTCCGGAACTCGGGATGTAGCGGCAGGGCGATCCCCCATTCCTTGACGAACTTGTAGACAGGCGAGCGCTGCGCCGCCGCGATTACCTGTTCGGGGACACCCGACTTGCGGGCCGCTGCCAGCACCTGCGGGTCGAAGGGGTCGAGGATGATTTCCCGCTGGGCCGCCGCCAGATCCCCATCCTCGCGCATCGCCGCTGCTTCGATCCGGTCGGCATCGTAGAGCAGCACGCCGAGGTAGCGGATACGTCCGACGCAGGAGTGGAAGCAGGCAGGCGCCTCACCGGCCTCCTGGCGCGGGTAGCAGAGGATGCATTTTTCCGACTTGCCGGTGGTCCAGCCATAGTAGGTCTTCTTGTAGGGGCAGGCCGAAACGCACATCCGCCAGCCGCGGCACTTGTCCTGGTTGATAAGCACGATGCCGTCCTCGCCGCGCTTGTAGATCGCCCCGGACGGGCAGCCGGCGACGCAGCCGGCATTCAGGCAGTGGTTGCAGATGCGCGGCAGGTAGAACATCACCATCTTTTCGATGGCGAACATCTGCGCCTGTTCTTCCTCGCTGAGCTTGACCACCCCGGGATCGTTGGCAGCGTAGACGTTCGAACCGGAGAGATCGTCGTCCCAGTTCGGACCGGCCTCGATCTTCATCGGCTTGCCACTGATCATCGAAACCGGCCGAGCGGTCGGCTGATCGTTGCCGGCCGGGGCGCCGGTCAGGTCGCCATACTGGTAGGTGAACGGCTCGTAGTAATCATCCATGGTCGGCAACCGGGGATTGTGGAAGATTTTACCCAGCAGGCCGCCGCGGCAGCCGAGCTTGAGTTGCAGCTGCGAACCGCTTTTCTCCCAGCCACCACGGTATTGCTCCTGGTCTTCCCATTTCGTCGGGTAACCGGTCCCCGGCTTGGTTTCGACGTTGTTCCACCACATGTACTCGGCGCCCTTGCGATCGGTCCAGAGGTTCTTGCAGGCGATGCTGCAGGTATGGCAGCCGATGCACTTGTCGAGATGAAAAACGGAGGATACCTGGGCACGAACGTTCATGGCTTCACTCCTTTGGCGGCAGAATTCAGGGAATTGGGCTGTACTTTGAATTTTGAATTCTGAATTCTGTATTCTGTGTTCTGTATTCTGCCCCTCACCATTGCGGCTCCCCCTTGAGTTTGCGCACCAGGATGAAGGTGTCGCGATTTGCGCCGGTCGGTCCCCAGTAGTTCCAGCCGTAGGTGAACTGGCCGTAGCCGCCCAGCATCAGGTTCGGCTTGAGGCGAATGCGGTTGAGGCTGTTATGGCCGCCGGCGCGCTTGTTGTTGCGCAGCGGCGATTTGGGAACGCCGATAGTCCGCTCGGGGGAATGGTAGAGAAAGGAGATTCCCCGCGGCAGGCGGGCGCTGACCACCGCCCGGGTGACGACCACGCCGTGATCGTTGTAGACCTCGACCCAGTCGTTGTCGACCACGCCGATTTCGGCGGCATCCTGGTCGTTGAGCCAGAAGGGATGGCAGCCGCGCGACAGGGTCAGCATCCGGTGGTTGTCGCCGTAGGTGCTGTGTATCCCCCACTTGCCGTGCGGCGTCAGGTAGTTGAGCATGACGCTCTTTTCATCCGTCTCACTGACCAGCAGGTCCTGCAGGCAACTCGGGTCGGGCTTCGGCTTGTAGGTCGGCAGGTGCTCGCCGGCAGCCAGATAGCCCTGATGATCGAGGTAGAAGTGCTGGCGGCCGGTCAGGGTCCGCCAGGGGACCAGCCGCTCGACGTTGAGGCAGTAGGCCGAATAGGCGCGGCCGGCCGTGGTCAAACCGGTCCAGATCGGGCTGTTGAGCAGGCGCCGCGGCTGGCGGTCGAGGTCGGCAAAGGTCGTGCGCACGCCCCGGGTGTCGGCCGCCAGGTCGGTCAGCGGCAGGCCGACCTTCTTCTCCTCGGCGGCGAAGGCCCGGTAGGCCATCTCGCCGTTGGTTTCGGGGGCGAGCTTGAGAATGACCTCGGCGGCGTCCTTGGCCTCGACCAGCGCCGGATATTTCTGGCCGCCCCACTCCACGACCTTGCCGTTTGCAGTCATCTCGTCATAGTAATCCTCGATCGACCAGCTAAGGCCGTGGGCGCCGATGCCTCCCCGGGCACCGGGCCCGAAGGAGATGAATCGGTTGTAGAGATTTTTGTAGTCGCGTTCGACCACCACCAGGCCGGGCATGGTCTTGCCGGGAATCGGTTCGCACTCCCCCTTGCTCCAGTCCTTGATTTCCGGCTGGGCCATTTCCGCCGGAGTGTCGTGCTGCAGCGGTACGGCGACGATGTCGCGTACCGGGTCGGGCAGATGGACTGCGGCCAGCTCGCTGAACTTCTTCGCCAGCCCCTTGAAGATGTCCCAGTCGCTCTTCGACTCCCAGCAGGGCGGGACCGCTGCCTGCAGCGGATGGATGAAGGAGTGCATGTCGGTGGAATTGAGGTCGTCCTTCTCGTACCAGGTGGCGGTCGGCAGGACGATGTCCGAATAGAGCGCCGAAGTATCCATGCGGAAGTTGATATCGACCACCAGGTCGAGTTTCCCTTCCGGCGCCTGTTCGCGCCAGACGACCTCCTTGACCGACTCGGCGGCGGTCTCCGGAGCGACGGTGTTGGTGTGGGTGCCGAGGTAATGCTTGAGGAAATATTCGTGCCCCTTGGCGCTCGACATCAGGGCGTTGCCGCGCCAGATGATCCAGAGCCGCGGCCAGTTCTCCGGCGCGTCGGGATCCTCGACGGCGAATTTCATCTTCTTCTCGGCCAACTGCTGCACCGTCCAGTCGACGATCTCCTGGTTGCTGCCGGCCCCCGCCGCCTCGGCCTGACGGATCACCTCCGCCGGGTTGCGGTCGAACTGCGGATAAAACGGCAGCCAGCCGTTGCGCACCGCACGGATCTGGTGATCCATGGTGTGGCCGGCGGTGATGTTATTCTGCTCGGCTACCGGCTGGAGCCGCGACTCGTCGGCAGTCCGCTCGTAGCGCCACTGATCGCTGTGGACGTAGTGGTAAGAGGGCGCGTTCTGGAACCGCGGCGGTTTGCTCCAGTCGAGGGCGCCCATGATCGTCGCCCAGGGCGCGACCGGAGCGAGCTTTTCCTGGCCGACATAGTGGTTGAGGCCGCCGCCGTTCTTGCCGACGCAGCCGCAGAGCATCAGCGAAACGATGCCGGCCCGGTAGATCAGGTTGGCATGGTACCAGTGGTTGACGCCGGCGCCGATGATGATCGAACACTTGCCTTCGGTTTTTTCAGCGGTGGAAGCCCATTCCCGGGCGAACTGGATGACATTGGCGCGGTCGATGCCGGTGTATTTCTCCTGCCAGGCCGGGGTGTAGACGCTGTCGATGTCGTAGCTGGCCGGGTAGGCGCCCTCCAGCCCGCGGTTGACGCCGAACTGCGCCATCAGCAGGTCGAAGACCGTGGTCACCGGCACCCGACCCTGTGCGGTCTCCAGATAGCGCACGGGCACCCCGCGTTGCACGGCTTGGCCGCCGCCGAAATCGTCGAACGCCACCTTCAGCACCCCATCGTTGCCGTCGAGCAGTGTCAGGGACGGGGCGATCTCGCTGCCGTCCTGGCCATCCTTGAGTTGCAGATTCCACTCCCCCTTTTTTTGCTGCCAGCGGAAACCGAGGGTGCCGAGCGGCATCCGCGGCGCGTCGGCGGTTTCGTCCCAGACCAGGTATTTGAAGCCGGCGTTTTCCTCACCGCGGTAGCGATCAAGGGCGGCGGCGGTGAGCATCCGCCCGGCTCGATAGCTGCCGTCTGTTTCGGTTAACTGCACCAGAAAGGGGGTGTCGCTGAAACGTTTGAGATAATCGAGAAAATAGGGAGTATTCGCCTGGTGGTGGAATTCGCTCAGGATGACATGGTTGACCGCCATCCAGAATGCGCCGTCCTGGCCGGCATGCGCCGGAATCCACCAGTCGGCATGCTTCGAGGTCATGCTGAAGTCGGGTGACAAGACCGTCACCTTGGTGCCGTTATGGCGCGCTTCGCCGAGGAAATGGGCGTCCGGGGTGCGGGTCATATTGACGTTGGACCCCATCACGGCGATGTACTTGCTGTTGTACCAGTCGGCGCTCTCGGCGACATCGGTCTGCTCCCCCCAAATCTCGGGGGAGGCGTTGGGCAGGTCGCAGTACCAGTCGTAAAAGCTCAGGTTGACCCCGCCCAGCAGCTGCATGAAACGGGAGCCGCCGGCGAAGCTGAGCATCGACATCGCCGGGATCGGCGAAAAGCCGACCAGACGGTCGGCGCCGTGTTTTTTGATGGTGTAGATGGTCGAGGCGGCAATGATTTCCTCGACCTCCTCCCAGCTGGAACGACGGAAACCTCCCTTGCCGCGCGCCTGCTGATAGCTCTTGCGCCGCAGCGGGTCTTCGACGATCGAGGCCCAGGCGGCCACCGGATCGGCATGCTCGGCCCGCGCCTGGCGCCAGAGGTCGGTCAGGACACCGCGCAGGTAGGGGTACTTGATCCGCAACGGGCTGTAGAGGTACCAGGAGAAGGCGATGCCGCGCTGGCAGCCGCGGGGCTCGTAGGGGGGGAGTCCCGCCTCAAGCTCGGGGTAATCTGTCGCCTGCAGTTCCCAGCCGACGATGCCGTCCTTGACATGCACGTTCCAGGAACAGCCGCCGGTGCAATTGACCCCATGGGTGCTGCGCACCACCTTGTCGCACTGGTTGCGGTTGCGATAGAATTCTTCCCAGGCCCGGGTCTTGGGATCGACAATATCCTTTATCCAGCTCATCGCGGCTCACCCTTTCCCTTGCGCGCTCTGTCCACCAGCGGCTGCCGAACCCCCTTGAGGCGGCCCCAACCGAACAAAACCAGCAATCCGAGCATGATGACAACGCCGACGGCCACATGCCCGATCAACTGCCCGCCCGCCTGTATCGGCGGATGACCGGCCACTTCCGCCAGAAATGCAGTCACATCGGCCTGTTCCGTGGCCGAAAGAGGACGCCCGGCGTAAATCGGCTCCATGCTCGGAAACGGCAGGCTTTCAAGGATCGAGGTCACCCCTTCGGCGCCGTAGTCTTCGTACATTGAAGTCAGGTCGGCTGCGAAACTGGCGCCGGCGGCCATCCCCAAACCGGCTCCGGCAATGCCGTGGCAGCCCAGGCAGGGTGCGCCCCCCCTGGCAAATGGAACAGCGCCGACAAAAAGTGCCCGCCCCTTTAACGGGTCCCCGGCCGGTGGCGCGACCGCCGCCGGCTCCGGCGGATGGTGCTGTTCCTCGGCCGGGGCTGACAGATAAGCAAGCACCGCCTGCAGATCGACGTCGTTCAGGCCGAGAGCGGGCATCGGCAGGTTGTTGAACCGCGCCAGCAGTTCCAGTGCGACCGGATCTCTTTCTGCGATCAGCCGACCCGGCTCCTGGATCATGCGGACCAGCCATTGCCGGTCACGCCTTTCGGTCACCCCGGACAGGTCTGGACCGGTCGACCGGTCGCCCTCGCCGATCGTGTGACAGGGACTGCATTTCTGCTGAAATATGCCCTCGCCTTTTTCGGCCAGCCGTGCCAGATCAACCTCGGCCCCCGCCGGCCCTCCCGCCACCAGGCCGGCGACTGCGAGCGCCGCCAGCACCGTGGACATCCTGCCCAATCCAGCCTTCTCCATAGACACACCTCATCTTTTACGGAATAGCGGCCCGGAAGCGGATGACCTCAGTTGGGCCCGCGCCGGCACGATATCAAGCAGTTTACCCGAACGTAGTGTTTTCGCCTCAATGCCACAGGCCCAGACTGTGCAAAAACACAATAGAACTCTTTTTTATTTCTTTATTTGACCCAGATCAAAAAGTGCCGGGTGACGACATTTTTGCCCTGCGTCATCGAGCGAACGTCCTTGCCGCGTACCGACGCACAAGCGAAAAAGGCGGGGCTCGCGCCCCGCCTTTTTCGCTTGTTCTTGCCTTTGTTTACTTGGCCGGTGCCGGTGCTGGAGCCATGGCCTGGTTGAGGATGTCGACTCCCTTCCTGGCAGCGACGATCGACTCGAACAGGCTCTCCCTGGCCAGGCCCGGGTTGTGCCAGCCATCGCTGTTCTCGGCGGTCCACCACTCCCACAGCACATGGGCAATCTCGTGCTGCTGGCGGGCCTGAGCCAGGATTTCTTCGGCTACGCCCTGCTTTTTGGCGGCCGCGTAGGTGTCGATCAACTGGCCGATCGCCGCCTCGGCTTCCCGCATTCTGCCGCGAGTGTAGTTCTGCACCGCCTGGATCTGGTAAAGTTTCTCTTCCGGTGAAGAGTCGGGGTGGCAGCCCATGCAGCTCTGCTTGACGTGATCCTTGGGCCGCACCACCTGGTGCGAGGTGAAGGTCTTACCCTTGGCGTTCATCTCCTTCGGCATGTGGCACTCATGGCACTGGATTCCGGCCTTGTCGTGGACGCTCCCCCAGTAGGTCTCCATCTCGGGATGCTGCAGCTTGACCAACCGGGCACCGGTCACCGCGTGCTTGAAGTCCCTGAACTTGAGCTGGTCGTAGTGCGCCAGCAAGTCGAGGGCGTTCTTCATCGGGAAATGGTTGGCACGGCGGTCGGCCATGGTCACCTTCTCACCGCTCTCCGGCTCGAAGCCGCCGTTGCAGTTGTACTCAACGTGGCACTGGCCGCACTGCAGAGTAGAGTTCGGCTTGTCGAGCAGGCCGATCTTGCGGAAGCCGTCGCGGAAACTGACCACCTCGACCTTGACCCGGGAGGCGCCCTTGTCGGCGTCGTAGGGACGCGGGCCGCCGTCACGCTCGACCGCCTCGATCAGGGCATCGCGGGTAATCCGCGGCCGGGTGGCGTGCGGGTCATGACACTGGATGCAGCCGACGGGATTCTGCACGTCCTTGATCAGCTCGTTGACGTCGGAGGTGCGGTCCCACTTGGCCTTCGGATCCTTGTCGCCCATGTGTTTCCATTTGAGAGCGAGATCCGAGGTCTTGCACTGCAGACAGACCGGGTTGCCGGCCGATGCCGAGACTTCCTTGGGATAGGTTTTGCCGGTGTCGACCAGCACATCCCAGGCCTTGCCCGGACGGGCGACCTGCCACATGTCCTTGAACTGATAGCGGCCGGAGGCGAAGCGGTCGACGACGAACTGGTCGACGACCATGAAGGCATGGGATCGCGGTTCGTTGTGCTCCTTGGTGAAGCCATGCGGAGCGAGAAGTTTGTCCTGCATCGGCGAGCGCCCGGTGGGGCCACCCTTCTCCTTGCGCGCCTGGGCATCGTAGTTCACCCGATAGAAGCTGTCGTACTGGTCCTTGTGGCAGCTGCCGCAGGTCGCAAGTTCCAGACTGGTTACCGGTTTCGTCGCGGAGTCCTTCAGGTGGGCATCCATCCCGCTGTGACAGGTCTCACAGGCCAGCTTGGCATGCTTCGATCCCTGATGCAGCTGCTCGACTTCGACGTGGCAACCGAAGCAGTCCTTCTTGTCCACCTCCTTGGCCAGCACCCCGGTCGGCAGCGCCAGCAACGCCAGCGCAACCACAATCCCGATCTTCTTCATTCCTTGCCTCCTCTTTGGTTGATGGGTCGTGCCCTTTACGAAACGGGCGAACAAACCTCGAATTGCCCTGGAACTGCGTCTCGGCAGGCACATGGCGCAACGGCGGCGAGTTCCGCATGAATGGTGTCCGTCGGCCCATTAAAATTTTATTGAGAAACTTTATCAGT
>DATBML010000055.1:0-3944 GCA_036554885.1 Desulfuromonadales bacterium | reverse complement strand
GAGGGGCAGATCCTGGCTGCCGTGCGCCGGCTGGCGGTCGGCGGGATTCCCAATCTCAAGCTCTACTTCCTCATCGGGCTGCCGATGGAGACGGCTGCGGATACGGCCGAACTGCTCGGGCTGGCGGCGAAAATCCGCGAGGTCTGGCTGGAGGAGGGGCGGAAAATCGGCCGGCTGGGGCACATCACCCTGTCGGTGAACCCCTTCATCCCCAAGCCGTTCACGCCGCTGCAGTGGGCACCCATGGACGGGGAGAAGTCGTTGGAGAAGAAGATGCGCGCCATTCGTGCCGGAGTGGCGCGACTGGCGAACACCGAGGTGATCTTCGAGCCGCTGCGGGCTGCCGTTCTGCAGGCCTTTCTGGCGCGCGGAGACCGGCGGGTCGGCCGCATTCTGCCGCTTCTGGCCGCCGGCAGCAACCTCAAGGCAGCCTGCCGGGAGGCTGGCCTTGATCCGGCTTTTTACGTTACTCGGCAGCGGGGCGAGGCCGAAATCTTTCCCTGGGAAATCCTCGATAACGGGGTGCGACGAGACTACCTTTGGCTGGAGTACCAACGTGGTCTGGAGGGAAAATTCACGCCCCGTTGCGCGCCGGGGTGCCGGCGATGCGGGGTGTGCGGGTAAAGACGCGAAATCTTGCGCCCTTGTGAATACCGTCGCTCGACACGGCTTCGCTTGACACCTTTGGAGTAGGCGCTAGAATTATGACCTCTGAGATAACCTTTTCACAAAAGGAGAACTATTCATGTCACAGGAGAGAACCGGCGTCATCACCTTCAAGGGAAACCCCATGATCCTGCTCGGGCCGGATGTCAAGGCGGGGGATGCGGCCCCCGACTTCAAGGTCGTCGACAATGGCCTGCAGCCCGTCACCCTCGGCGACACCAGAGGCAAGGTGCGCCTGATCACGGTCGTTCCGTCACTCGACACCCCCGTCTGCGATACCATGACCCGCAAGTTCAACGAACAGGCGACCAAACTCCCCGACGATGTTGTCATCTATACGGTGAGTCTCGACCTTCCCTTCGCCCAGAAGCGCTGGTGCGGCAACGCCGGCATCGAAAAGGTGAAGGCCCTCTCCGATTACCAGGACCGCTCTTTCGGCCTGGGCTACGGGGTGCTGATAAAAGAACTGAAGCTGCTGGCCCGTTCGGTTTTCGTGATCGACAGGAACGACAAGGTGGCTTACCGCGAAATCGTCAGGGAGGTTACCGCCGAGCCCGATTACGAGGCGGCCCTCGCAGCGGCGAAGAAGCTGGTTTGAAGTCTCCATCGTTCTGAAGAAATGGCCCCCTGAAGGAAGAGGGCCATTTCTTCTTCTGCATTCCCTTCTCCTGCCTCCCCGCAATAATTCCACAAGCACAAGCCTTCCTGCTGGTGACAATTTTGGTCCAAGGCTGAGTTTGGGTCTGACATTTTTGCGCCCTTCTTCCTCCATGACTCAAGGAATTTCCGGAGGTTGCCCCATCTGCCCAACTGCGAACGGAAAGGTCCGAATACATTGGGGGAGCTCATTTTTTTTGCTCAGAATGAAATATTTGGCTAATGCGCTCCCGAATGGGGTGGTGTGCTGTTATTTAATTAGTATTTGATAATTGTTGGCACTCTAATTGCCTTAGTGGGAGATAGGGCTGGCAATTTATGCCATCCAGACATCGGGAGGGAGCCTCCTCGTGCTTTGCCAGGATTGACCGGCCGACGTTCCGTTCGGGGGGATTTTTCGTAATTTGGAGAAGTTTTCGGACAAACCGCCACTTGATTTGTTCGCAACTGCGCGTCCTCCAAGGGGAGGTAACATGAAAAAGCCTCATATTTTACTCATTCAGCACGAGAGGAACATTTCCGGGTTTAACCTGGTGCAGCTTTGCCCGATCCTGGAACTGATGAACTGCGAGGTCGAGGTTTGTATTTGCAACAAGGCAGGAAGGCTGATGCCTTCCCCGGGGAAAAATACCACTGATCTTGTCATTCTGGACCGGCCCCTTTTGCCAGAAGTTCCTTTCTCCACAGGACAGGGGGAGGGGGTGATGGGTCGCAGTCCATTGCTCTGCCCGGAGATTATTCTGAGTGAAGAAAAGGCGCTCCTGGCAACCTCACCGGGACAGAGCTTTCCATTTGACGTGGTCGCCCTGCATGGCCTGGTCAGCACCCGCCTGATTAATTATCCGAGAAAACATCTGCGAATGCCGGCCCATCTGCCTTGCCTGTTTTCAGTCAGGGGGTTCAATTATTTCGGCGAGATCCTGAGCCTGGGGACCGGCGGCGCATTTATTAAAACCGCATGCCAGCAAATCCGCACGGGAGACTTGCTTGATGTGGGGATTCCCCTGCTGGGCATGAAGAAGGAACTGGAGATTCGAAGCCGGGTCATCTATCTGCTTTCACCACAGCCGGAAAATAATTATCTGCAAGGCGTTGGCGTCTGCTTCCTTTCTCTGGACCAGGAAAATACCCGTGTGCTGGAGGATTTTCTCCGGCATTCCTTATTAAACGACATCTATCCCGTTTTCCCCTGTTTCGGTCTTCCTGGTCCCTTAACCACGGGACCGCATGGCGCCGTCGATTCTTTTTCCGGAGCTGCCTTCGGGAAGCATCTGAGGAGTTGACCGGAACCGTTTCGTGGGCGTTCCCCTGCGAAACGGAAGCAGCATCAGATGTGATAATCGCCAGACACGCAAAACTCGCCCAGATTCATTCCGGGGCGAGTTTTTTTCGACGGGCGCAAGGATTTCGATCCCACGGCCGGGGCCAAGGTTATGGCCTGCGCTCCCGCCTTCTGTCAGTTGCTTCCCTCTTCCCCTCTACAACACGCACAACCGCCCGACTGGTCCTTCCTGCACCCGTCCGATCACCCAGCCGGTCGTCTCTCGTTCCTCAAGCGCCGTCAGCAGCGCCGCCAACTTCTCCGTCGCCACCGACAGCAACAGGCCGCCGGAGGTCTGCGGGTCCGCAAGGAGGTCGAGAACTTCAGGTGCCAGGCTCTGACCTTTCAGGACCTGCGGCAGGTAGTGATCGCGGTTGTTGTAGCTGCCCGCCGGAATCAGTCCCATTGCCGCCATTTCGCGTGCCTGGGGGTAGACGGGGAGGGCGGCCGCGTCGATTTCCAAAAGCACTCCGCTCGCTTCGGCCAGCTCCAGAGAGTGGCCGAGGAGGCTGAAACCGGTGATGTCGGTGCAGGCGTGCACGCCAACCGCGAGCATCGCTTCGCAGGCGGCCCGGTTGAGGGTTTCCATGCCGGCGATCGCTTCGCGCATGTCGGCCTCGGTGAGTACCTCCCCCTTGAGGGCGGTGGCAAGGATGCCGGTGCCGAGCGGCTTGGTCAGCACCAGTGCATCGCCGGGGCGGGCGCCGACGGTGCTTACCATTTTCGCAGGGTCGACCAGGCCGGTGACCGCCAGGCCGACCTTTGGCTCTTCGTCGTCGACGGTGTGCCCGCCGACGATGACGGCGCCGGCTTCCTTGACCTTTTCCACCCCGCCGCGCAAGATCTCGACGAGGATGCTGCGGTCGAGACAGGCCGGAAACCCGACCAGGGAAAGCGCCGTAAGCGGCCGTGCGCCCATGGCGTAGATGTCGGAGAGGGCGTTGGCGGCGGCGATGCGGCCGTAGCTGCGCGGATCGTCGACCACCGGGGTGAAGAAGTCGACGGACTGCACCAGCGCCCGCTCGCTGTCGAGGCGGTAGATCCCGGCATCGGCAAAGGGGATGGCGGCGGAGAGGAGGTTTTCATCCTCGAAGGTCGGAAGTTGACGCAGCACCTGCGCCAGCGGCCCGGGGGCCAGCTTGGCGGCTCAACCGCTGGAGCGGGAGAGGCTGGTCAGACGGACGATCTTCCCGGTCATGGGGTCACCTCCTTTCGTGAAATCGTAGGGGCATGGCATGCCATGCCCATGGGCGACGCATGCGTCGCCCCTACAAAAGTATCATTCCTTTGGCAGTTTCCA
>DATBML010000484.1:0-3480 GCA_036554885.1 Desulfuromonadales bacterium | reverse complement strand
CGAAGAGGGTCCGCCCGGCGGCCGGTGCACGCTGGAAGAGCTTCAGGAAAAAACGGCTCAGAAGGCTCATGCCTCGGGTGGCTCCGACCTTGTCGAGCGGTCCGAGCCCGCCTACGATGCCGACTGCGGAAAGCCGCCCGGGGATTATTGCCGCGCAGGCCAGCGCGTAGGGGCCGCCCCCCGAAACCCCCAGCACGGCGAAGCACCCCAGCCCGAGAGCGTCAGCCAGTTCCGCCACGTCCGCCGGCCAGTCGCCGATAAGGCGGCCGGGTTGAAAGTCGGAAAGGCCGATGCCCGGGCGATCGGGGGCGATGATCCGGATCCCGAGACGTGCCGCCGCTTCGTCGGTCAGGGCCGCTTCCAAACGTGAGGCGGGAAAGCCGTGGAAGTAGAGGAGCGGCCGGCCGTGCGGGTCGCCATATTCGGCAAGTCCCAGCCGGCGTCCGTCACGTAGTGTAATCCATCGGTCGGTGGCTGCTTCCATTCACCCTTTCCTCTGCCGCTTCACTGCCCACGAGTATAGCTCCCGCCCGCTGCGTCGCTACTTTCCGGCGCGGTTTTTTTCCAGTTGACATCCGTCTCTCTTTTCAATTAATGTCCAAAGTTGTCCATTCGTCGAAACGAATGTCATAAGGGATAAAAATGAACCTTTCTGTGAAAGACGCCGCCCGGCTTCTGAGCGTCTCGGAGAAGACGATCTACCGCTGGATCAAGCAGGAGATCGTTCCCGCCTACCGGGTCCACGAACAATACCGGTTCAACCGGGCGGAACTGCTCGAATGGGCTACCGCCCGTCGCATCAGCGTGGCTCCCGAGGCCTTCCAGGAGCCGGAGACTGACCCCTCGCCCCTGCCGTCGCTGAGCGAGGCGCTCGAGGCCGGAGGGGTTTTTTACCGCCTCGAGGGAAAAAGCCGGGACGAGGTGCTGGCCGACCTGGTCGCCCATCTGCGCCTGCCCGAGGAGGTCGACCGCCCCTATCTGCTCCAGGTCCTCATCGCCCGCGAGCGGCTGGCCTCCACCGCCGTCGGCGACGGCATCGCCATCCCGCACCCCCGTAACCCCGTGCTGCTCCACGTCACCCGGCCGACGGTCACCCTCGGCTTCCTGGAAAACCCGGTCGACTTCCATGCCCTCGACGGCCGGCCGGTGAGTATTCTCTTCACCCTCATCACCCCGACCCTGCGCTCCCATCTGCACCTGCTCTCCAAACTCGGCTTCGTTCTCAAGGACCGCCGCTTCCGCAAGGTGCTTGAAGAGCAGGGGAGTCGGGAGGAACTCTTCGCTGCCCTGCGCAGCGCGGAAGGCGGGCAGGAAAAGGTCGCATGAGGATACACCGGATGCGGTTCCACTATTCAATGGACGAGCCACTCTGCCGGCGCCGGATCCTTCTCGAAGGAGAAACGGACCGTTGGCTCTTTCCTGCGGCAAGAGAGTTGTAATGGCTATGATGTTTTTGTCCGGCTCCCTCCTGTTTTTTGCTGCCGGCGGCCTGCTGGCCCTCCTGGCCGGCCGCCGGCCGCGGCTGTCGACCTTCCTGGGGTGTGCCGGCGCCGTGACGGGGGCGCTGCTCGGCATCCTGTCGGCATGGTCCGGACTCACGGGCGGCGTTTCCCTTTTATGGGAACACGACTGGGCGGTCCCCGGCGCCAGGCTGGCTCTGCACCTCGATCCCCTGGCCGCCTTTTTCCTGCTGCCGACCTGTCTGCTGACCCTGCTCTGCGCGGTCTATGCCACCGGCTACCTGCAGAATTACTCCCGCCCCGGGGCACTGGGGCCGCACTGGTTTTTCTTCAACCTGCTCGCAGCCGCCATGGTTCTGGTGCTCACGGCCGCCAATGCCGTCTTGTTTCTGGCCGCCTGGGAGATCATGACCATCACCTCGTTTTTTCTGGTCGCCTTTGAACACCGGCAGCCGGAGGTGCGCAGGGCCGCCTGGCTCTACCTGGCTATCGCCCACCTGGCTTTATCGCTGCTGCTGGCTTTTTTTGTGGCGGCCGGGGTGCGCTGCGGCAGTTTCGACTTTACCGACTTCGGTCCCCTGGCCCAGCTCTCTCCTGCCCTGGCGACGCTGCTGTTCGCCTTCGCTGTCGCCGGCTTTGCCGTCAAGGCGGGATTGTTTCCTCTCCATGTCTGGCTTCCCAATGCGCACCCCGCCGCGCCCAGCCACGTTTCCGCCCTGATGTCGGGCGTGCTGGTGAAAACCGGTATCTACGGCATCCTGCGGGTGGCCGGCCTGCTACCGTCGGTTTCGCCCAACGCGGGAATCGTGCTGATGCTCCTGGGTGGCGCCGGGGCTCTCTACGGCATCGCCATGGCCATACTGCAGCGGGACATCAAGCGCTGCCTGGCGTACTCCACCGTCGAGAACATCGGAATTATTTTCCTCGGTCTGGGTCTGGGCCTGGTGGCCTCCCGCCATGATCAGCCGTTGTTGGCCGCACTCGGCTTTGCCGGGGCGCTGCTGCATATCTGGAACCATACCCTGTTCAAGGGGTTGATGTTTCTGGGCGCCGGCAGTCTGCTGCACAGCACCGGCACCCGCGACATGAACCAGATGGGGGGGCTGCTCAAGCGGATGCCCTGGACGGGGAGTCTGCTGATCGGCGGCAGCCTGGCCATCGCCGCCCTTCCGCCCTTCAACGGGCTGGTCAGCGAATGGCTGCTCTACCTCGGGCTGCTGAAGGCGGGCCTGATCAACGGCGGTTTCGGCGGGCTGGTACCCCTGCTGCTGGTCGGGACGCTCGGGTTGACGGGGGCACTGGCCATGGTTGCCTTCACTCGTCTGGCCGGGATCGCACTCTGCGGCGAGCCGCGCAGTGCTGCCGCGAGCCATGCGCATGAATCCGGCCCGAAAATGATCGTTCCCATGCTGGTTCTGCTCCTGGCCTGTCTGGCCATCGGTTTGCGGCCGCAGTGGGCGGTCGGGTTGCTTGCCGCTCCTCTCGCCCTCTTGGTGCCGGTCGCTCCGGAGGTGCTGGCCACCGCCCTTGCACCGGTAACGCAGGTCGGGCATTGGGGGGCTTTGCTGGTGCTGGCACTGGCTGCCACCACCCTGGGACTGTTCAGCTTTTTACACCGTCGCCCCCAAAGCCGGACGAGCACCTGGGGGTGTGGATTTTCTTTTCCCTCGGCGCGCATGTCTTACACCGGCGACGGGTTTGCCGAACTGACCCAGAGCCATCTGCTGCCGGCGGGGTTGCGGCTGGCCGCGGAGGGTGAGGCTGTCGCCGGGCTTTTTCCGCGGGCGGTCAAACTTGCCCACCACGGTCTCGATCCTGTCCTGGGTCGCTGGTTCCTCCCGGGGGTTGAACGGGTAGCCGACCGTTGTGTTCGCCTGCGCTGGTTGCAACAGGGGCGACTGCCGGTTTATCTGCTCTATGTTTTCGTGGCCTGCGCCGGGCTCATGGCCTGGATCATTCTGGCAGAGCGAGGCTGGGGAGGCGGATGATGCTCTGGATTATCGCCGCAGCGCTGACGATC
>DATBML010000438.1:0-9696 GCA_036554885.1 Desulfuromonadales bacterium | reverse complement strand
ACCGAGAATCCGGCCGGTTTGGATATCGACCTGGGGCTGGAAGTGGAGCACGAACTGCTCCCGGGCCAGGGCCAGGCGCAGGCTGTTCTCCAGCAGCATCAGCTCGCGGGTGCGGGCGTTCATGTCGGGGGTATAGAACTGGCAGGTGTTGCGTCCTTTCTCCTTCGCCTGGTACATGGCCACCTCCCCGCATTTGAGCAGGGTTTCGGCATCCTCACCATTATGGGGAAAAAGGCTGATGCCGATGCTGCCGCCGAGATGGAAGAGCTCCTGCTCCACCTCGATCGGCGTCGCCAGAGCATCGATAACCTGGCGGGCAATGCGCACGGCGATTTTCGGCTCCTGGATCTCTTCCAGTAGAACGATGAACTCGTCGCCGCCAAAACGCGCCAGGGTGTCGGTCTCCCGTACCAGGCCGCGGAGGCGCTTGGCCACCTCGCACAGGATCCGGTCTCCGACCTCGTGGCCGAGGGTGTCGTTGATGTTTTTGAAGCGGTCAAGATCGAGAAACAGCAGGGCCGCCTCGCTTCCCGCACGGCGCGCCTTGGCCAGGGCGTGCTGCAGGCGGTCCTGCAGCAGCAGGCGGTTCGGCAGCCCGGTCAGGGGGTCGTGATAGGAGAGGTAGTCGAGGTCCTTCTGCCTGGCGATGAGTTCGCTTTTACTCTGCCGCAGTGCCTCTTCCGCTTTTATGCGTTCGGTGATGTCCTGGATCAGGGCGACGCACCAGGTCGGCCGGCCCGCCTCGTCCCGCAGCCAGGCGACGGTCGTCAGTCCCCAGACGACGGCTCCGTCCCGGCGCAGGTAGCGTTTTTCGTAGTGGAAAACGGTGGATTTCCCCTCGGCGACCGCCTGAAAGTTGTCGCGGGTTCGCTCGCGGTCGTCGGGGTGGGTGATCTCCGCCACCTTCAGCCGCAGAAGATCGTCCGGAGAATAGCCGAGAAGGGTGCAGAAGGCCGGGTTGACCTGGAGGAGGGTGCCGTCGATAGTGGCGACCGCCATGCCGGCAGCGGCATTCTCGAAAAGGGAGTGGAAAAATTCGTCGCCCGGATGGGCTGTCAGGGATGGTTTTTGCCGAGCAGAAGCAGAAGCGTCAATGTCCATTCCCCCCCCGTGCGGTTCGCCCTGAAATTCCGGGCGATGCTGGAGAAATCTCAAAAATTTAATGATTGCAGAAAGTTATCATAGCAAAGAAAAAAGATAAACAAGAATTTACGCAGGGTGCAGCCGGCGCCGGGGGCGCCTTGTTCCTACGGCACCAGCACGATCTTGCCGTAGGCCCCCGGCCCCAGCACCGTCCGGTGTGCGGCCGCCGCCTCGGCCAGTGGCAATTCCCGGCCGACGACGGGGCGCAGGGTGCCGTTTGCCAGGCCGGCGCCCAGGGCCGCGTGCATGCTCCTCGTTTCGGCCTCGGTGGCGTTGAAGAGGAGCAGGCCGAGGATCGACCCGTTGCGCGCCATGGCGTCGCGGGGGTCGATCTCGACCGTGCCGCGGCTGCCGATGACGGCGATCCGCCCCCCCCTTGCGAGGACTTTCAGGTCCCGTCCGAGGTTGACGTTGGCCAGCATTTCCAGTACCACGTCGATGCCGTGGTCGCAGGTGAGGAAGGGGATGGCCTCCAGGTAGCCGGGATCCCGGTGGTCGAGGGCATGGTGCGCCCCCTGTTCCAGGACCAGTCTGCGGCCTTCTTCGGTGCCGGCGGTGCCGATTACCCGCAGGCCGGCGGCCCGGGCCAGTTGTACGGCGGCGGTGCCGACCCCGCCGCTGGCGCCGTGCACCAGCGCGAACTCGCCGGGCCGGGCGGCCGCGCGCAGGAACAGAGCATACCAGGCGGCTCCGTAGGGGACGCCGACGGCCGCCCCCTGGGCGAAGGAGATCGTCTCCGGCAAGGGGTGGACCTGGGCTTCCCGGCAGAGCGTCTGTTCGGCGTAGGTGCCGGAGAGACTGCCGGCGACGTAGACCCACTCGCCGACCCGGCGGTGTCCGACCCCCTCGCCGACGGCCTCAACCACCCCGGCCGCATCCAGCCCGGGGGTGTAGGGGAGAGGGGGACGGGCGGGGTAGGCTCCGGAGCGGATATAGGAATCGACGGGGTTGACGCCGATCGCCTGGATCTGTACCAGTACTTCGCCCGGGCCGGGGACGAGATCGGGGACCTCTTCCAGGCGCATGACTTCGGGATCTCCCGGCTCGTGGACACGAATCGCTTTCATGAAAGCCTCCCTTCGCGATGCGGTCGGACATCCCCTTCATTATCCCCGGTGGGTGGCGTTGTGCAAGTCGCAGTCGGTTCAGTATGTACGGCGGAGGAAACGGCCAAGGTCGGAACGGATGGTTGATAAGGCGTGGTAATGGAGGGGGGCGGCGCGGGCTCAGCCGCCGTCCATGCTGCGCAGAAAGCCGTTGAGCACGGCCGACGCACCAGCCGGAACCTGTTTGAACTTGATGCCGAGACCGGCCGGGCGATTCGGCTTGAGCGGATTTTCCCTGGTGTTGATCCAGGCGACCTGACCGTTGCAGCCGATCCAGGGGCCCGCCTGCTCGGGGCGTGACAGCTGGATCTCCAGTTGCAGATTCTCGCCGGCGGCAATCGGCTCGCTGCTTTCGAGAAACAGGCCGCCGCTGCTGATGTCGAGTCCCTTGCCGGCATAAAGATTTTCCCCGTGACGGTATCGCACGCGGAACAGGCAGAGGCGACGACGCTCGCGGATGCCGGCAAGGAAGCTGCGGCCGATCTCGAGGAAGCGGTGGCGATCGAGCGGCTTGCTCAATATGCCGTCACTGCCGGCCAGGCGGCAGTGATCCAACTGCTCCGGGCGGTTTTCCTCGCATATGAGCACGACCGGAATGGAGCTCAGCTCCGGGTCGTTCTTGAGCTGACGGCAGCAGTCGATGCCGCTGACGCCTCGCAGGTCGCAGGCCATGTAGATGAGGTCGGGTTTCTGCCGGCGGCAGATGTCGAGAGCCTGCTCAGCGTTTTGCGTCTCGATCAGGGTGGCGGGCGTGTTGCGAAGGAACTGCTTTTCGATGGTCAGAAAAAACCGGGAATCGTCGACCAGCAGTATGGTGGCGGATGTGGGCATCGCTTCCCTTCAGGCGCATGGATTTCTTCGGCTCGCATTCCCCGTACCGGGTCCTCGGACGTGTGGATTAATTTCTACATTCTCGCGCCTCTGATGTCAACTCCGGAAGCGGCCGGAAACGTCGCCGCCGGCTGTTCTGAATTGACAAGTCGCTGATAATCTGCGACCTTGGCGGCCTGATCTGAATTTGCATGAAGGAGGTAAGTGATGAGACGTCTGGTTTCCGTTTTCTTGCTGGGGCTGGTGATTGCCCTGCTGTCGGTCGGCCCGGCTCGGGCCTACGATCTGCCGGCGGTGAATCTGGGGGCAACGAGTTTTCTCGATGGGGCTCCGCCGTCCGGCCCCGGGCTCTACTTTCAGCAGTACGTGCAGTATTACACCGCCGATGAGTTCAAGGACGAGGACGGCGATCGGGCGCTTCCCCCGTTCGTCAGCAAGAACGACCTCGACGTCTGGGTCAGCCTGACGCAGCTGGTCTACCAGTCGAACCAGGAACTGCTCGGCGGCGGCAAGTGGGGTATGAACGTGATCGTCCCCTTTGTCAGCCTCGACCTCGACATGACACCGCCGCTGCTGGAGGACAATGGTACGGGGCTGGGGGATATCGTGGTCGGTCCCTTCCTGCAGTGGGACCCGGTTATGGGGAAAGACGGCCCGCTCTTCATGCACCGCGTCGAGCTGCAGTTGCTCCTGCCGACCGGCAAGTACGATAACGACAAGGCCCTCAACCCGGGGAGCAATTTTTTTTCCTTCAACCCGTACTGGGCCGGCACCGTTTTCCTCTCCCCCAGATGGACTACCTCCTGGCGTCTGCACTACCTGTGGAACGCCGAAAACGAAGACCCGAACACCTCTTTTCAGGCCGACGACAGCCAGGCCGGCCAGGCCGTGCATGCCAACTTCACCACGGCGTACGAGGTGCTGCCCAGGCAGCTGCGTCTCGGCCTCAACGGCTACTACCTGAAGCAAATCACCGCCAGCGAGATCGACGGACGCGACGTTTCGGGCCGGGAGCAGGTCTTCGCCGTCGGCCCCGGCCTGCTCTGGCACCTCTCCCCCGACAGCCATCTTTTCTTCAACGCCTATTTCGAAACCGCCGTCGAGAACCGCACCGAGGGCGAGCGGTTCAACCTTCGTTTCGTCCATCACTTCTGATTCGATCCGGTTATTATGCCGCCGGGGAGGCGACCGCCTCCCCGGTTCATTCCCCTCTCAGACTTGACTGCAGGCGCCGGCTCCGCTGCCCGGATTATTTTCGGATTTCGAAGGATATCTTGGCGTTGATGCGGTACTTGGTGATCTTGTTGTTCTCCACCACCGCTTCGAACTCCTTGATGTAGATCGAGCGGATGTTCTCTACCGTTTTCGCGGCTTCGCGGATCGCATCCTGGGCCGCCTCTTCCCAGCTCTTGTTGGACTCGGTCAGTACTTCGATCACCTTGAGAATTGCCATCTGCCGCCTCCTTTCTCGGGTTGAATGATCGTCGGGATGGTTTATTGCCCCCGGCATGATCCGTTATGAGTCCTTTCTAACACCCCTCTCCGGACTGTCAACCGCTCTCTCCCCGTTTACCGGTGCGGTTGCAAATTCTCCCGCTTTGATACACTGTTGAGTACCGGGCACCGACTCTCGTGGGCCGCTGGTCAGGGCCGGCTGGCAGGGCGGGTCGGGGAATCCGCAAAGTCTGATTGCAGGGAAGAATACGAAATGGCAACCGGGCGGAAGCTGTGCGTAATGGTGCTGGGAAGCGGGCTGATGGGCCCGGCGGCGGCTCTTCACCTGATGGCAGATCCCGGCGTGGCGAGGGTGATGGTCGGCGACCGGGATTCGCGCCGGCTGGCCGCTGTCCGCAGGCGACTGGCACCCTTTCCCGGCAGCGGCAAGCTGGAGTCTCAGGTCATCGATGTGACCGGGGGGGCCGGGACGGGCCGTCAGTTTGCCGGGGCCGACGTGATTGTTTCGGCGTTGCCGCAGCCGGCCAGCGCTCCGACGATCCTGGCAGCGGCCGAGGCGCGCCGTCCCCTGGTCGACCTGACGCTGCCGCCTGCCGGCGAGTGGATGGCACTGCATCGGCAGGCCGAGGCGGCGGGGGTGCCGGTGGTCATCGGCTGCGGCGTTGATCCGGGTCTGGCCGAGATCGCCGCCCGCCACCTGGCGGAAAAGCTCGACCGGGTCGAGGAACTGCACCTCTACTGCGGCGGCATTCCGGAGCGGCCGCAGCCGCCGCTGGGCTATCGGATCGTCTTCGGCGGGAAGGAACTGCCGCTGCGCGAGGAGGCGGCCGGGGTCGTCGAGAGGGGTGAGTTGCAGTTTATCCCCCGCTATTCCGGGGTGGAGACGCTTTATTTTCCGGGGATCGGCGAAGTCGAGGCCTATCACGAAGGATTCGCCCCCTGGCTGCTGGAACACCCCGCCATGCGGGGACTGCGCCGGGGCACCCAGAAGACCCTGCGCTGGCCCGGCTACGCCGCCAGGGCTGCTCTGCTGCGGGAGCTGGGCCTGCTCGGGCGGAAACCGCTGGCGGTGGACGGGGTCGAGGTGGCGCCGTTCCGGCTGCTGAACGCCCTGGTCGGACCACAGGTGCAACTGAAGCGGGGAGAGCGGGATATCACCCTGTTCCGGGTCGAGGCGAGCGGGATTGAGGCCGGTCGGCCGCGGCGCTACCGGCTGGAGGGAGTCATCCGTCCCGACCCGGCGCGGGGGCTCACCGCCATGGCCCGGATCACCGCTACCACCGCGGCAGTCACGGCACTGCTGATCGGGCGCGGCGAGCTGCAGGAGATCGGCCTGCTCACCCCGGAGCGGGCGATCCACGGCCCTCTCTTCGACCGGCTCTTCGAGGCATTGGCCGCTGCCGGCATCCGCTTCGAGCTGACGACCGAAAAAACCGAACCGCTTTAAGACCTTGGACCCTGGACCTTGGACCAGGGACCCTGGACCCGGGACTCACCCCTCAAAAGCGTTGATCCCCGTAATCGCCGCGCCGAGAATCAGGGTGTGGATCTCGTGCGTTCCCTCGTAGGTATAGACGCTCTCCAGGTTGTTCATGTGACGGATGACGTGGAAGTCGAGGCTGACGCCGTTGCCGCCGAGGATGCTGCGGGCCTCGCGGGCGATTTTCAGCGCTTCGGCAACGTTGTTCATCTTGGCCAGCGAGATCTGCGCCGGCCGTGCCTTCCCTTCGTCGCGCAGGCGGGCAACTCGCCAGGCGAGCAGTTCTCCCTTGACGACCTCGGTAAGCATTGCCGCCAGCTTGCGCTGGGTGAGCTGGAAGGCGGCGATCGGCCGCCCGAACTGGACCCGGCGCACGGCGTAGTCGCGGGCTGCCTCGAAGCAGGCGGCGGCGGCGCCCATCGCCCCCCAGGCGATGCCGAGGCGTCCCTCGTTGAGGCAGCTGAGGGCGGCCTTGAGCCCTTCCGCGCCGGGCAGGCGGGCGGATGCGGGAATTCTCACGTCGTCGAGGATCAGGGTGGAGGTCACCGAGGCGCGCAGCGACGCCATGCGCGGGATCTGCCGGGCCGAGAAGCCGGGGGCGGAGGGTTCCACCAGAAAGCCGCGGATACCCTCCTCGGTTTGCGCCCAGACCAGGGCGACGTCGGCGATCGAGCCGTAGGAAATCCAGCGCTTGAGGCCGGAGAGGCGCCAGTCGTCGCCGTCGCGGCGGGCGAAGGTCTTCATGCGGGACGGGTCGGAGCCGGCCTCCGGTTCGGTCAGGGCGAAGCAGCCGATTGCCTCGCCGCGGGCGAGGGCGGGCAGCCAGCGCTCTTTCTGCTCCGACGAGCCGAAGACCGCAATCGGGTACATCACCAGCGAGGAGGTGACTGACAGGTAGCTGCGCAGGGAGCTGTCCCCGCGCTCCAACTCGCGGCAGGCGAGACCGTACTCGACGCTGCTCGCCCCGCCGAACTCCTTCAGCTTCATCCCCGGCAGCCCCAGTTCCGCCAGCTGCGGAATCAGGTGCCGGGGAAACTCGCCCCGTTCGTACCAGCCGGCGATGTGGGGGATGACCTCCCGCTCCACCATCGCCCGCACTCTGTTCCGAAGGCTCTTCTCCCCCTCGCTCAGCAGGTCGTCGAGCTGCAGAAAATCGATATCGAACAGATCCGCCATCGCTCCCTCTCTCGCCGGCAGTCGGAAAACGTTTGCCTGTGTTTGAAGTATAGCGACGGGGAGGCGGGTCGCCAGCGGTAGCGGTCGTTCAGAAGAGGCGGTACTGGTTGTCGTAGAAATGGAAGGCCCGCTTGACCCGGGCCCGTACCGACGCCTGGTTGAGAGGTTTGAGGATGACGTCGAAAAATCCCTTTTCGAAGGCCTTGAGTTCTTCTTCCTCGGATTTAAGCTGGCCGCTGATGAGGATGACCGGGATGAAGCTGGTTTCCGGGATGTTCTTGAGGGCGTTGAGCAGGCCGTAACCGTCGAATTTCGGCATCACCAGGTCGGTGATGATCACATGCGGGCTCTCGGCGATGACCGTTCTGAAGGCCTGCATGCCGTCGGCGGCGGTCAGCACCCGGTAGCCGTCCTTCTCCAGGATCTCGGTCAGCATGGAGCGGATCAGGCGGTCATCGTCCACGGCCAGGATGGTGCGTGAGGTTGGTCGGGCGGCCGGCTTGCCGAGGTAATGATGGCTGATCGCCTCGCGAATGTCCTCTTTGGTAGCGATGAAGGGGACGATTTTCAGCCCACTGTCAGCGGCCAGGTTGTTGGCAATCCGCATGTCGGTCGGGTCGGCCATGGCCAGAGCCAGCCGGTCCCCCTCCTTCTTGAGGGGGAAAACCAGGTGCTGCATCGCCACTTCGATGGGGATCAGTTCCAGAAGGTCGGCGGGGACGGTAAGACGGTTGAGGTTGGTGGCAGTCTTGTAGCCGTGCTGGTTCGCCAGGGCGGCAGCCAGTTCTTCGCCGGTGACCAACCCCAGGTCTTCGAGGACGTTGCCGAGCCTGCGATTGAGGCTTTCGGCCCGCCGCAGGACCCGGTCACGGGTTTTCAGGGTAATGATTCCTCGCTCGACCAGAATCTCGCCCAGCCTTTTTGCTTGAGACATCGTCTCCCTCCCGTTATTGACGCCGGGCCGGTCCCCGCGGTTATTTTTCCCGCCGCAGATCCGCCGCCCAGGCCGAAAGCAGGCGTTCCATTTCAAAGATAACACCGCGGTTCTCGTAGTTGTCGGCATCGAGCCGGCGCAGCCACTCCGTGCCGCGGAAGTGATGGTCGTCGCTCTCGAAGAAGGAGAGAATAGTGTCGTCGACGATGACGAAGCGCCCCTTGAGGATGCCGAGAGCCGGATTGTTCGAGGTCCAGGTGGTCTGCAGTTCGCCCGGCGGGAAGGGGACGATGCGGTAGTCGTTGACAATCTCTATCTCTGCCGCCTCCTCCCCGGTCAGGTGGACCTTGCCGGTGAGCGACCAGATCCCGTCGCAGTGCAGGACGACGCTGTGCCCCGCCATCGACAATGACTGCCCGGCGGGGTCGACAAAGACGCCACTCGCTTGCCAGCGGGCGGGTTCGAAGAGAAAGGTGTGAGCGGTCATGCGAAACCTTCAACTCGGGTCGATGTGCTCCAGGTCATTTCCGTGCCGGCATTCTATTTATTGTAGCAGGGAATGTACCGCCTGCCCGCCTTGCGCCTGCCGTTTTATTGATGATGGAGACTGACCAGAAAGGGGAGTTTCAGCCCCTCTTTTTCCAGCAGGTCCAGTGTCGCCGCGTGCCCTTGGGCCGCCACCGCACTCAGTCGGTATTCCTTCTCCAGCCAGACAAGGAAAGAAAGGTTGCCGCTCAGGGTGAAGCCGAAGGCGTCGAACATCCGCCAAGCGGTCGCCGCTTCCATCTCCCGGGCGAGGTCGCGGGGGGCGGCGAGGTAATGGGTGGGCCAGGCGACCACGGCAGGGTCGAGGCTGCTCAGGTAGGCCTGCTTTTCCAGCGGGTGGAGCTCGGCGAAGTCGACGGCGCACCAGTCGGCGGGACGGGTGGAAAGAAGGGAGCGGCAGGCGAAGGGGCGCGCCGCGTAGACGCCGCAGGCGCCGTCCGCCTCGAGGAAGGGGCAACAGCCGATTTTCTGCCGGTGCAGGCGCAGGTACGACTTGAGGTCGGCGACCTCCTCGAGGTGCTGCCGCAGGCGGGCGACGTGGCCGCGCAGTCGGGCGGTTTGCGCGTCGCCCAGCGCTTCGGCCACCGTCAGCGCCTCGGCGAAGGTGCACTGGACCGCCAGGTTGCAGCAGTTCCGGCAGCCCCGCCGGCAGTAGATGTGGCCGCCGCCGGCCGTGAAACCTTCGGCCGCGGCGCCGGTCTTTTCGTCAAACAGCGTCTGCTGCTGCCGGACTTCTTCTATAAGCGATTGCCACATGATTCCTCATCTCCCGCAATAAGGGCAGTCCGGTTATGAACAAAGCTCAAGTCAGTCTGCGTTCATGCTGATCGCCTGGGTTGCGACTCTCTCTCCCTTGATGGGAGAGGGTCGGGGGAGAGGGTGAGTGGGCCGAAAATACCCCCCTCCCTTTAGTCCTCTCCCACGAGGGGGAGGGGAAACCGGCATCAGCTTGAGCGAAGTGCATAACCTGAAAGGGCAGTTTCCGGAGACTAGATACAATGCCGGCGGCCGGCCGTCAATTGAAA
>DATBML010000432.1:0-2372 GCA_036554885.1 Desulfuromonadales bacterium | reverse complement strand
CTACGACAAGATCGGCTTCAGCCTCTCGCTGACGCTGTCCACCATCATCGGCATCAGCGCTGCGATCCTCAGCCTGATCGCCTTCCTGGTCAAGTTCCGCGGCTCCGCCACGGTGCCGGAGGAAGTGGCCACGGAGACCGGAACCGCCTGAGGCTGACGCCTGGTTCATGGCAACAGGAGCAATGCAGAGGGGGGGCGGCGCACTGCCCCCTTTCTGTTTTCTCCCAAACGTGGAATAATTTGCATCCACTGCACCCATCAAAAAAAGTTGGAAGGGAAAAACCAAATCGGAAGTTGATCACGCAACGCCGCAACAGTCGCAACGAAACCAAAGCTTTGATTATGCGTTGCGTTCGTTGCGTCGTTGCGTGAGGCTGCTTTTCCCCAGATTGAATCGAAGCAGGAGGCACGAAATGAAGATTGTCGTTCTCGACGGTTTCACCCTGAATCCGGGGGATCTCAGCTGGCAGGCGCTGGAAGCGCTGGGCGACTGCACGGTTTACGAACGGACGCCGAAGGAGTTGATGCTCGAGCGGGCGGCGGAGGCGGAGATCGTCCTGACCAACAAGGTGGTGCTGGGCCCGGAGGAGATCGCCCGGCTGCCGCAACTGCGCTACATCGGGGTACTCGCCACCGGCTACAACGTGGTCGATGTCGAAGCCGCCAGGCAGCGCAATGTCACGGTGACCAACGTCCCCGCCTACAGCACGGCTTCGGTGGCGCAGATGGTCTTTGCCCTGCTCCTCGAGCTGAGCCAGCAGGTCGGCCACCATGCCGGCCTGGTGCGGGAGGGACGCTGGGCGGCCTCCGTCGACTTCTGCTTCTGGGACCGGCCGCTGCTTGAACTGGACGGACTTACCCTGGGGATTGTCGGCTTCGGCGCCATCGGCAGGCGCGTCGCCCGGCTGGGCCGGGCCTTCGGCATGGAGGTGCTGGTGCATACCGCCCACCCGGAGAAGTACCGGGAGACCGAGGAAGGACGGCAGGCGCGATTCGTCGGTCTCGACAAACTTTTCCGCGCCAGCGACGCCGTCAGCCTGCACTGCCCGCTGACCGAGGAGACCCGGGCGCTGGTCGACACCCGCCGACTCGAGCTGATGAAGCCGACCGCCTTTCTGCTCAACACGGGCCGCGGGCCGCTGGTCGACGAGGCGGCTCTCGCCGCCGCGCTGAACGCCGGACGCATCGCCGGGGCTGGCCTCGACGTCCTCTCGGTCGAGCCGCCGCCGGTCAGCAACCCCCTGCTGCAGGCCGCCAACTGCTGCATCACTCCGCACATCGCCTGGGCGACCCGCGCCGCCCGGCAGCGGCTGATGGCGACGGCGGTGGGGAACATTTGCGCCTATCTGACCGGCGCACCGCAGAATGTAGTGAGTTGAGACGCGGTTGCGAGGGGCCAGGCCCATGGCCGCGCCCCGCGTCGACCATCAACATATTCCGTCACCCGCGCCTGGCGTGATGGCGGTCCGCCCGCCGGCGGATCTCGTTCACATCCTTCCGAAATATCGGTGGTTTGTTCTTCCGCCCGGGCGGCATCGCGCTGCCCGGGCGTTCTCATGCGGTCTACCGGCAGTCTGAGCCGGGCCTGCGACCTGTGTCTCCGCCGGTCGGCATTGCTGTTGCAGCAATAGCCTCTCAGTGTTGAGCTCAGACAGAGGGAGGCTCGCAGTCTTGCCGATCGCACAAGCAAACTTGGATAATGGAAAATCGTTGCAGGAGTCGCCTTGGCCTGGCAGGCCCCCCCGGCTCTGGGCCGTCGGCAGCGGCAAGGGAGGCGTTGGCAAGTCCGTCGTCACGGCCAACCTGGCCATCGCCCTGGCGCAGAAAGGGATGAAATGCGTAATCCTGGATGCCGACCTGGGCGGCGCCAACCAGCACACCATTCTAGGTATGCAGAACCCGCGGACCTCCCTGGCCGACCTGTTCTCCCGCACCGTCCCCTCGCTTAAGGAAATCCTGCTCCCCACTCCGGTTCCCGATCTCTGGCTGATCAGCGGCGCCCATGCCCAGCTCGACATGGCCAATCCCAAGCACGCCATGAAGGAGAAGATCATCCGGCAGCTCGGCACACTTGAGGTGGACCATGTCCTGATCGACCTCGGCGCTGGTTCGACTTTCAACATCCTCGATTTCTTCCTCGCCGCCCATGAACGCATAATGGTAGTGGCCCCGGTTCCCACCGCCATGGAAAACGCCTATCACTTCCTCAAGGCGGCGTATTACCGGGGATTGAAAAGAGCCATACAGCGAGCCGGCGCCGCTCGAATCGTCGATCAGGCGATGGAGGAGAAGGTCGCGCGCGGCATTCGTTCCCCCAGAGAGCTGCTGGCGCAGATCACCGCGATGGATCCCGTGGCGGGAGCCGCCATCGC
>DATBML010000425.1:0-4343 GCA_036554885.1 Desulfuromonadales bacterium | reverse complement strand
TGACTCTCTTCGTCGGCCTTCTTGCCCTGACCGCTTACCGGTGGCTGCTGCCGCGTGAGGAGAGCAGCCTGGCGCTCGCTTCCGGACTCGGTGTGGCCGGTGTTCTGCTCGGGCTGCTCTCCTGCTTTCTGCTCTGCTGTGGGGCCGGCCTGCTGGTGATGCCGGAGAAATGGCCCTTTCTGGCCGGCGATCCGCGGCTACTGCTCTCCTGGGTTGGTGCCGCGAGGTATCTGGAATTCACCTGCCTCTCCCTGGCGGCGACCGGGGGGGTGATTCTTTTGTCAGGCCGTTCGCCGGTGCTCGGCGACGGGAAGACGGGTGAGTACACCCTGTTCCGGCGACGGACCGGGGCCTTCCTCGCCCTGGTTTTTCTGCTCGGCTGGCCCTGTGCCCTGTTGCTGGGATTGGTCAACCTGCCGGCCATAGCCCTGTCAGGAGCGGTTCTCGCGGACGCGCTGGCGGCGCTGGCGGTGGCCGCTGTCCTTGCCCTGCAGTTGCTCGGTGTCCTGGAACGGCCTGAGGGACGCTCCGGCCGACCCATCCTTTTTCTGTTTCCAATCCTGTTCTTACTGTGGCTGCTTGGCGATCACCTGGCGCGGGAAAGCGCCCTCGGCGAAGAGAGCCTGTCCGGTCTTGCCGCCGTGGTCGTCTCGCCCATGGCTCCGGCAGCGGGCGAGGGGGGCAAGAAGGAAGATGCGGCGGCGGGCAAGGCCGTATTCGAGCGGATATGTGCAACATGCCACCGCTTCGGCGAAAAGCTCGTCGGCCCCCCCCTTGATGCCGTGGTGCCGAAGTATCTGGGGCAGATCGAGGAACTCAAGGTATTCATCCGTAACCCGGTGAAAAAGGATCCTGCCTATCCCGCCATGCCGAAGCTGCAGCTGAGCGAGGCGGAAATCGACGCAGTGGCGCGCTATCTGCTGGAAAAGGTGGCGCCATGAGGCTGCTTGCCCGCCTCTTCCTGTTCGGCTACTTCGGGACGGCCCTGTCGGTCGTAGCGGTACTGGCGTATTACCAGGCCCATTACCGCAAGCCGCCGGACCAGCCGATCGCCTTTCCCCATACCGTCCATGCCGGCCGGCTCGGCCTCGACTGTCTCTTCTGTCATGAATTCGCCGACCGCTCACCCAAGGCCGGTGTGCCGCCGGTGGAAAAGTGCCTGTCCTGCCACCGGTCGATCGCTCTCGAAAGCCCGGAAGTACAGAAGCTGCACCAGTATCAGGAACAAGGAGTGCCGATCGCCTGGAACCGGGTGCACGTATTGCCCTACCATGTCCATTTCACCCACAAACGGCACATCAGGGCGGGAATCGACTGCGCGGTCTGCCACGGGGGAATAAGCGAGATGACCCTGGTGCGTCAGGTGCGCCCCCTGAAGATGGGGTGGTGCGTCACCTGCCATCGGGCCAGGGGGGCTTCGACCGACTGCGCCACCTGTCATCAGTGAAAAGTTGTCAGCCGCTCGGCGGCGTCAGGTCGCTAGCGCGACCGTCATTGGTCATTGGCGATGGTGGTTGGAGGTTTTACAAGTGACCAATGACGGCGCGCAGCGCCTGACCAATGACAAGAGGTATTATTAACAAATCACGAGTTACGGCTATATGGACCGACGTGAATTCATGCACCTCCTCGGCCTCTTCTCCGGTACGACTCTCCTCTCTGCCTGCGGCTCGGAGCGTGAGCAGAAGAAGCTGATCTCCTACCTGGTGCCGCCGGAAGAAGGGGTCATCCCGGGCGAGGCGCTCTGGTATCCTGCCACCTGCACCGAGTGCCCGGCCGGCTGCGGCTTGCAGGTGCGGGTGCGGGAGGGCCGGCCGGTGAAGGCCGAAGGGATTCCCGGTCACCCGGTCAGCGGCGGCGGTCTCTGCATGCGCGGTCAGGCGTCTCTCTGGCGCCTCTATCACCCCGAGCGGCTCGCTGCGCCGCTGCTCAGGGACGCAGCGGGAGAGTTCCGGCCGATCCCCTGGGACGAAGCCTTCGGGACCATCCGGACCGCCCTGACCCGGAGCCGGGAACAGGGCCGCCGCAGCGTTTATCTCGCCGGCCGCACCACCGGCTCCCTGGCCTCCCTGATCGAGGCATCCTGCAGTGCCCTGGACGTGGAGCGGCTGGTCGAATTCGAACCCTTCTCGCATACCGCGCTGCGCCAGGCGTACGGTCTTCTGTTCGGGCAGAACGAGCTGCCGCATTTTCGCCTCGAGGCGGCCGATTTCCTGCTGACCCTCGGCGCCGATCTGCTGGAAACCTTTGTCAGCCCGGTCGACTTCGCCCGGCAGACCGCCGCCCGCAAGGGGAAAAGCGGCTTCCGTTGGTTCCATGCCGAGCCCCACATCTCCCTGACCGGGGTCAATGCCGACGAGCGGCTGGTGCTGCGTCCGGGCAGCGAGCCGGCCCTGCTGCTCTGGCTGCTGCACCGCCTTGCGGCCAACGGGCCGCGTCGTCAGCTGCCGGCCGAGGTTCTTGCCGCGCTGCCTGAACTCCCGGCCAGCGAGGCTGCACGTCTGACCGGATTGACGGAAGAGCAGCTGGCACGTCTGGCCGATGGAGTGATCCAAGCTTCGGTGCCGCTCGTTCTGGCCGGCGGCATCGCCACTACCGGCGAGGGAGGTCTGGCGACGGCCGTTCTGGCCGGGTTGCTCCAGTGGGCCGGCGGCGCGATCGGTCCGACGGTCGATTTCGCCCGGGCGGAGAACTATGCCGGGGTCGGCTCTATGCTGGACCTGGAGCGGCTGGCAAAGCGGCTGGAGCAAAAAGAAATCGGTGTCGTCTTCGTCGCCCGGACCAACCCGCTCTTCCATGTGCCATCCACTCTGGCCTTCGCCGAGCGGCTCAAGAATGCAACGCTGCGGGTGGGATTGACCGATTTTCTCGACGAGACCGCCAGTGAGCTCGACCTGCTCCTTCCCCTCTCCCATTCGCAGGAGGTGTGGGGGGATTCCGAACCGCGCCGCGGAGTGCGGACCCTGATCCGTCCGGCGGTTGCTCCCCAGCACGACACCCGCAGCGAGGGGGATGTGCTGCTCGCCCTGCGCCGTCGCGGCGGCGAGGCCGTTGCGGAGAGCTACCAGAGCTATCTCTTCGAGGAGTGGCGCCGCCATTTCAGCCGTCAGGATCTGGAATCCTTTGCCGTCGGCGGCTTCGTGCAAGAGGCGGTGCCGCCGGTCGACGTTCGCCTTGCCGCATCCGCCGTGGCCGCTTTTCTGCGGCAGATGAAGCTGCCCGCAGCCCCGGCCGGGCCGGTCCTGATCGTCGCCCCCTCCATCCGCCGCTTCGACGGACGCAGCCGGCCGCTTGCGCTGCTCGCCGAGATTCCCGATCCCCTGACGACGATCTCCTACGGCGGCTGGGTCTCCATTTCGGCCGAGGATGCCCGGCGGCTGGGTGTCGGGGACGGGGACGAACTCCGCCTCGGCGCCGGCGAGTGGTCGGCGGCCCTGCCGGCGAAGCTCCAGCCGGGGCTGGCCACCGGGATTCTGGTGGTTCAGCGAGACCTGCTGGAGTCGGCGCCTCCGGGCTTCGATCCCCTGACCGGCGAGGCCGCTGCGCGCCTGGGTATTCGCGTCGAGAAAACCGGGGGGCGAAAGAAGCTGCCGATCCTCTCCGGCTCCCCCTCCCAGCACGGCCGGGGACTCATCCCCGATCCGGTGCATCGGCACGAGGAGCACAAGCGCGTCAGTCTCTACCCGGAGCATGCCCACACCGGGCACCGCTGGGCGATGGCCATCGACCTCTCCCTCTGCATCGGCTGCGCCGCCTGTGTTGGCGCCTGCTACGTGGAAAACAACGTGCCGGTGGTCGGCCGCGAGGATCACCTGCACGGCCGGGAGATGTCGTGGCTGCGCATCGAGCCGTTCTACGACGAAAGCGGGCGCCCGGAGTTCCTCCCCATGCTCTGCCAGCACTGTCACTACGCCCCCTGCGAGCCGGTCTGTCCCGTCTACGCCGCCTACCACAACCCGGAAGGGCTGAACATTCAGGTCTACAACCGCTGCATCGGCACGCGCTACTGCTCCCACAACTGTCCCTACAAGGTGCGCCGCTTCAACTGGTGGACGCACCGCCCGCCCGAGCCGCTGGCGCAGATGCACAACCCCGACCTCTCGGTGCGCACCCGGGGGATGATGGAAAAGTGCACCTTCTGCATCCAGCGCATCCGCGCGGCCAAGGACAAGGCGAAGGACGATGGCCGGCCGGTCCGGGACGGGGAAGTGGTGACCGCCTGCGCCCAGAGCTGTCCGACTGGCGCCATCGTCTTCGGCGACCTGAATGATGCGGATTCCCGGGTTGCCGCTCTCGCGGGGTCGGAGCGGGCCTATCGGGTGTTCGAACAGCTGGGGACGGAG
>DATBML010000376.1:0-3450 GCA_036554885.1 Desulfuromonadales bacterium | reverse complement strand
CTCCGCGATCGGGAATGCCTCGCAACCGAACTCCCGGGACAGGGTGATGGTCGGTTTCAGCTGGACCGGCTTCTCCAGCCCCCTGACCCGAACGCTCAACTCATGGTACGCCTTCATCCTCTGCTCGACCGATGGGGCAAGCTCTCCTATGGGCATATATCCTCCTTCCCCTTGAACAGAGTCGTATCGGTTCTGCGCAACTCGGTTACCGGCTGTTGTTCAAAGCAACCAGTCACGGGCTTCGGCGAGTTGGTCCGGGGTAAAGTATTTAACCGGGGCGCGCCGGAAGCCGGCACCGGTGAACATCAGCATCCCGGTTTCCCATCGGGCGTCGCCGACAATGGCGATTTTCTCGATCCGGTCGCCGTGCTCGACGAAAAAGGTCAGGTCGTGCCAGATTTCATCCCCGACCCAGCCGCGGAAGTCCTCCTCGACCAGAACCAGCACCCTGGCATTCTCATTCGGACCCATTCCCTTGATCCCGGCGGCCTGAACGGCGTCCAGCTCTTCCTTGCGAAAGGCGCCGGTAATTCGCATTACCCAGATGCCGCTGTTGTCCTTTTCAATGGTCGCTCCCATGAAGGCTCCTATTTGTGCGCAAATTCTGCAGGCTCAGCCCGGGACTGCAACAGGTCGGGCCAGCATGACCGCCAGTGAATGCGGCGGCAGTTTATAGGTTCCACCGTCAACCGCCGGGGCCTCCTCCATCGGGACGATATCGTCCGGCGACGGCAGGGAGGTGTCGAGCCAGCGGCGCCAGCGCCCGCCCGGCAAATCCTGCGCCGGCGGCAGGGCGAACTCGAGGGGCTGCCACCAGGCATTGACCATGTAATGGAAGACAAACCGCCCCGACAGGCTCCAGACGGTGAGGGCGACGCTGTGCGAATCCCGGCCCCAGTCGGGCTGATCCGGCCTTACTCCGTGCCACTCGAGCCGGGCCTGGCGGAGGAGCTGGTTGAGGGTCAGGTCGGGGTCCTCCACCGCCGTGTCGCGCTGCAGGCGGGCGGCGATCAGGAGGCGCACGAACCGGTGGACATCGGCATGCCGGCCCGGCAGGTCCCAGTCGAACCAGCTCAACGGGTTGTCCTGGCAGTAGGCGTTGTTGTTCCCCCCCTGGGTCCGCCGTGCCTCGTCGCCCATGAGGAGCATCGGCGTGCCGAGGGCGAGGAGGGTCGCCGCCAGGAAATTCTTCACCTGGCGGTTGCGCAAAGCCTCGATCTGCGGATCATCCGTGGGACCCTCGACCCCGCAGTTCCAGCTCCGATTGTCGTCGCAGCCGTCGCGGTTCCCCTCGCCGTTGGCCTCGTTGTGCTTGCCGTTGTAGGAGACCAGATCGTTGAGCGTGAAGCCGTCGTGGCAGGTGACGAAGTTGACGCTCTGCTCCGCCTCCCGCTCCTCGTGGCCGTAGATGTCCGGGCTGGCCAGCAGCCGCGAGGCAAAGCGCGAGATCGTCCCGGCGTCGCCGCGCAGGAAGCTGCGGACGTCGTCGCGGAACCGGCCGTTCCATTCCTTCCAACTGTCGCCGACGAAGGTGCCGACCTGGTAGAGTCCCGCCGCGTCCCAGGCCTCGGCGATGAGCTTCGTGCCGGCCAGAACCGGGTCCGATTCGATGTCCCAGAGGACGGGAGGATTTTCCAGGGGCCGGCCCTTTTCGTCGCGGCAGAGGATCGAAGCCAGGTCGAAGCGGAAGCCGTCCACGTGCATCTCCTCCACCCAGTAGCGGAGGCTGTCGACGATCAGTCGGCGGACAATGGCGTGGCTGGCATCGAGGGTGTTGCCGCAGCCGGTGTAGTTGGCGTGGCGGTCGGTGCCGGGCTCCAGGATGTAGTAAGTATCCTCGGCCAACCCTCGATAGCAGAGGGTGGGGCCGGATTGATCCCCTTCGGCGGTATGATTGAAGACCACGTCGAGGATGACCTCGATGCCGGCGCGGTGGAGCGCCTTGACCATGTCGCGGAACTCGTCCAGGGGGCCGAGGGGATCGGTGCGGGAACTGTAGGCGGCATGGGGGGCAAAGAAGGAAACCGGACTGTAGCCCCAGTAGTTGGCCCGCCCCGGCGGGGCGTCCTGGGCGTCGAACTGGAAGACCGGCAGGAGCTCCACGGCGGTAATCCCCAGCTGCTGCAGATAGGGGATCTTCTCGATCAGCCCGGCGTAGGTGCCGCGCTTCCCTTCCGGGACCCCCGAAGCGGGGTGGCGGGTGAATCCGGCCACGTGCAGTTCGTAGATCACCGTTCGCGAAAAAGGTCGCTTCAGGGGAACGTCCCCTTCCCAGTCGTACCCGTGGGGGTCGGCCACCACGCTCTTCATGGCCACGGCGGCATTGTCCCCCGGACCGGCGGCAGCCTGGCGGCTGTACCCCGCCGGGACCGCCACCGCTCGGCCGTAGGGGTCGAGGAGAAGCTTCGCCGGGTCGAAACGCCAGCCGGGACGGGGTTCGTCGGGGCCGGTGACGCGATAGCCGTACAGCTGGCCCGGGCCGAGGCCGGGGACGAAGAGATGCCAGTAGTGGTAGGTGCGGTTCAGCCGCGGGTCGAGGGAAATCGTCCGGGACGGCCTGGCGTCGTCGACCCGGTCGAAGAGGAGCAGCTCGACACCGTCGCAGCCCTTCGAGAAGACGCTGAAGTTCACCCCGCCGGCAACGACGGTGGCGCCGAGGGGCGAGCTGCTGCCACGGTGCGTATCAGGGTTGGTGGCGTGTCCTTTTCCTGAACGAGTTGGCATCGGACGCCTCGTTATTTATGCAATGATCCAAAATGCGACTTTTGATCACGCAACGCCGCAACGTACGCAACGAAATCAATGACGTACACCCTGGGGTCCTGCAAAGGACAGGTGATGGAGCTGTTGCAGACAACCTCCAAGTATTACGTCGCGTTCGTTGCGTTCGTCGCGTGAGACTGCTTTTCCAGGATGAATATCTCCATCTCCGGAAATACTCGCTTAACGCACGAAAGCACCACGCCCGGCATAGATGGCGGCGGCGCCAAGTTCTTCCTCGATGCGCATCAGCTGGTTGTATTTCTCCACCCGCTCTCCCCGGCAGGGGGCGCCGGTCTTGAGGTGACCGGTGCCCATGGCCACCGTGAGGTCGGCGATGAAGCTGTCCACCGTCTCACCCGAGCGGTGCGAAACCATGGCTCCCCAGCCGGCCTTGCGCGCCATCTCGATGGCGGCGATGGTCTCGCTCAGCGACCCGATCTGATTGAGCTTGATCAGCACGGCGTTGGCGGCATTTTCCTTGATGCCTCGGGCGATGCGCTCGACATTGGTGACGAACAGGTCGTCGCCGACCAGCTCGACCCTGTCGCCCAATCGCTGGTTGAGGAGCTTCCAGCCGTCCCAGTCATCTTCGGCCAGGCCGTCCTCGATCACCACGATGGGATATTTGGCAACCCACTCTTCCCAGAGCGCGACCATCTCGGCGGAAGTCACCTTACGGCTCTCGGT
>DATBML010000372.1:0-4766 GCA_036554885.1 Desulfuromonadales bacterium | reverse complement strand
AACCAGCACATGCGCCACCCGATGGACCAGCGCGGGATGGCCGTGGCATTCGGAGCGGGGCGCCTGACCTATGACCCGGTCCTGCTCGTCGACGATGTCGAACAATTCGGTTTTTTTAGACATGCGGGAATCCGTGATTGTTGATTGGCGACCTGAGATATCATAAGCTCGGGTGGATGGTCAAGACCGTAGAGACACCCCGGTGGGGCGTCTCCGATGGCATCCTCGGCGGAGCGTCCGAGACGGGCCACCGGCCCGTCTCTACAGAGGGTCGTTCGAACGCCGCAATTCAGCAGTTACGTAACAATGACCGTCCCAGTTCTCCCCTCCAGCGCATCGGCAAGGTTTTCCGGCAGGTTGATGAGGACCTCCTCCCCGCCTCCTTCCAGAAATTCGATGGCCGCCTCGATTTTTGGGCCCATGCTGCCCGGTGGGAATTCCCCTTCCTCAAGCAACCGGCGGGCCATGGCGACATCCATGCGCGGCAGCGGCTCCTGGTCCGGTCGGCCGAAGCGGCGGTAAACAAAATCAACAGCCGTCAGAATGACCAGCAGGCGCGCGCCGAGGCCCCTGGCCAGCAGGGACGATGCGTGGTCCTTGTCGATGACCGCTTCGACCCCCAGCAGCTCTCCCGTTTCCGTCTGCCTGACGGGAACGCCGCCGCCACCGGCGGCAATGACGACGACGCCGTGTTCGAGAAGGATGCGGATGGCATCCTCTTCAACCACCCGCAGGGGACGCGGCGACGGAACCACTCGACGAAAGCCGCGGCCGGCATCGGCAACGACCGCCCACCCCTTCTCGCGACGCAGCCGCTCGGCTTCGGCCTCGGCATAAAAGGGGCCGACCGGCTTGGTTGGCCGGCTAAAGGCAGGGTCTGCCGGGTCGACCACGATCTGGGTGATGAGACTTACCACCGGCCGCTCCCCGCGCTGGCCCCGCAGCACATTGACCAAAGTCTGCTGGGTGAGGTAGCCGATGCTCCCTTCCGAATCGGCGTCGCAGACGTCGAGGGGCATGCTCGGCACCACCTCTCTGGCCGCCTCGTTCTGCAAAAGCAGTTGTCCGACGATCGGTCCGTTGCCATGGGTGATGACCAGGGCATACCCTTTTGCCAGCAACAGGGGGAGATGCAGGACCGATTCACGGATATGTCGCAACTGCTCTCTGACCTCGCCCCTTTCACCCTGTCGAATGAGGGCATTGCCGCCGAGCGCGACCACGGCGATGGGCGGTTTACTGCGCATGGCGGGTCTCCTTGATGCCCAGCACCCCTCGGATCATCTGCACCAGAGGATTGCCGTACATTTCCCGGTAATGGTAGTGGACCTGAACCAGCGGGCGGGAGAATTTCAGCATCCTCTTCAGATCGACCGGCGTCGCGCTGAGGATGAGATCGCAGGGGATCGCCTCCAGGGTGGCCTGGAGATCGGTGATCTGGGCCTCGGTATAGCCCATCGCCGGCACCACTTCCTCGAGGTGAGGATACTGCTGATAGACCTCTGCCAGACTGCCGGCTGCATAGGGACGGGGGTCGACGATGACGCCGGCGCCGTACTGCCGGGCCGCCACCACGGCAGCGCCGAAAGCCATTCCGCCATGGGTCAGGGTCGGCCCGTCCTCGACAACCGCAACCCGCTTGCCCGCAATCGCCTCCGGATTGTCGACGATGACTTCCAGCCGGCCGTAGACCACAGCGGCGCCCGGATTCCAGACCGCGATGTTGCGCCTTACCACCTCCAGCCCATCAGCAGGAGCGACATCGGCCTTGGCCACGACCACGACGTCGGCGCGCAGCAAATTGACGAGCCCCGGGTAATGACTGATCTCGTCGCCGGCCCGAAACGGATCGACCAGCACGATTTCAAGATCGGGGCGGAAAAAAGAGAAATCATTGTTGCCCCCATCCCAGAGCAGAACGTCTCCGGCCCGCTCGGCCACCTGCAGAATCTTGCGGTAATCGACCCCCGCAAAGAGCGGAACGCCGGCGTTGATCAATGGTTCGTACTCTTCGCGCTCCTCGAGAGTGCACTGGTAGCGATCGATATCCAGGATGCTCCGGAACGATTCGACCTCGCGAATATCGAGCCGGCCATAGGCCATTGGGTGCCGCACCACCACCGGGTGCCTGCCTGCCGCACGCAGCTCATGGCAAAGATAGCGGGTGACAGGGCTCTTGCCGCAACCGGTACGGACCGCGCAGACGGAGATGACCGGCACGGCGGCCTGCAGCATGGTGCTGGCGGGCCCCACCAGCCGGAAATCGGCTCCCAGCGCCAGAACCCTGGCCGCTGTTTTCATGACATCCTGGTGCGAGACGTCGCTGTAGGCGAAAACGACCTCCTCCACCTGACGGTCGCGGACCAGGGATTCCAGCGCCCTTTCATCGACCACTGGAATCCCTTCCGGGTAGAGCAGGCCGGCGAGAGTCGCGGGATAGCGGCGCCCTTCCTGAAATGGGATCTGCGCGGCGGTGAAGGCGATCACCTCGCTGGCCGCATCGTCGCGGAACAGGAGATTGAAGTTATGAAAATCGCGGCCGCCGGCCCCCATGATGAGAACGCGCCTGCGGTGTTTCTTTCCGCCCATGGTCGGCCTGTCACTCCACGTCGATCTGCGCCTTCTGCAGCCGGCCGCTGAAATCCCGGTAGATGGTCTTGATACGCGAGAAAAAATCGAGAGCGCCCATGCGGCCTCCGGCTTCGGGATGGCCGGATCCGGAATGCTTGAACCCGCCGAAGGGAAGCTGGATCTCAGCACCAATGGTGCTGGCGTTGATGTAGACCAGGCCGGTTTCGAGTTCCCGCTCGGCCCGGGCGGCCAGATTGACGTTCCGGGTATAAATCGACGAGGAGAGCCCGAAGCGGGTTCCGTTGACCAGTTTCACCCCTTCCTCGAAAGAGCTGCACTGCAGGACCGCCACCACCGGGCCGAAGATTTCCTCCTGGGCAATACGCATCCCCGTCGTTACGCCGGAAAAAACCGTCGGCTCGACAAAGAAACCCCGGGCAAGGCTTTTCTCCGTCGCCCGCACGCCGCCGGTATGCAGGTGTGCCCCCTCCTCCTGGCCGATGCGGATATAATTGAGCACCTTGTTCAGCCCCTTTTCATTGACCAGGGGGCCGACATCCGTCGTCTTTTTCAAACCGTCGCCCAGGCGCAATCTTCCGGCGGCCGCGGTCAGCTTGTCCAGAAATGGTTCAAATATCCTTTCCTGTACGATGACCCGGCCGGATGCGGTGCAGCGCTGCCCCGCCGTGCCGAATGCTCCCCACAGCACCCCTTCAACGGCCAGGTCCAGATCGGCATCATCCATGATCAGGATGGCGTTTTTCCCTCCCATTTCCACCGCGATCGGCCGGTGAAGGCCGGTCACCCTGCGTTCCAGCGCCTCGCCCACGGCGCAGGACCCTGTGAAAGAGACGCCCGCCACATCCGGATGCAGGGCCAGTTTTTCACCGACCAGGGAACCATCCCCCAGCACCAGGTTGAGCACGCCAGTCGGAAGACCGGCTTCTTCGAGGATTTCCACCAGCCGGACCGCACAGAGTGGCGTATCGGAAGAAGGCTTGAAGACCACCGTATTGCCGCAGATCAGGGCAGCGAAGATCTTCCAGGCCGGGATGGCCATCGGAAAGTTCCAGGGGGTAATCAGGGCGAACACCCCGTGCGGAACGCGGATGGTCTTGCAATCCTTGTCCGGAAGCTCCGAGGGAACTGTTTCCCCCTGCAGGCGGCGACCCTCGCCGGCCATGAAGTAGGCCATGTCGATCGCTTCCTGAACGTCACCGAGACCTTCCGGCAATACCTTGCCCATCTCCCGGGTGACCAGTTTGCCAAGCTCATCCTTGCGCTTCCACAGAATCTCGCCGACACGGAACAGTATCTCGCCCCGCCGCGGCGCCGGCGTCAGCCGCCAGCGGTCCCAGGCTTCTCTGGCGGCCGCCACCGCCCGATTGACATCCTCTTCGCCGGAGAGGGGAAAGCGCCCCACCACCTCTGACGTCTCTGCCGGGTTGATGCTTTCGCCGTATGCCTCGGAAACGGGAGGAACCCATTTGCCGCCGATAAAATTTTTCAGTTTCGGAGCCATGGCTTCTCCTTCTTTTTATAATCGGACGACAATGGACCGCAAATCCGTGATCCGTGATCTGTAGTCCATCGTCTGCTTTCAGAATATCACCGCCCCTCGCCCTTTCAACGCGCGACTTCCGGAGAAATACCTTGAACGACTGAATCCATTGATGCAATATTAAACGCTCTTATTCCCCAACATCTGCACAGGAGTTATCCATGCCCGAAATCCATCCTTCCGCCTGTGTCCACCCCTCGGCCCGGCTGGCCGAAGACGTGCAAATCGGCCCGCATGCCTTCATCGACGCCGACGTCGTCATCGGCGCCGGCACCCGCATCCTGCACGGCGCCCACATCGGCCGCTGGACCACGCTGGGCGCCGGCAATACCGTCTACCCCGGCGCCGTAATCGGCCATGATCCGCAGGACCTAGGCTACAAGGGCGAAGAGGCATATACCGTCATCGGCGACGGCAACGTCATGCGCGAAGGCTTTACCGTGCATCGCGGCAACCGACCGGGCACTTCGACCATCATCGGCAGCAACAACTACTTCATGGTCAACAGCCACGCCGCCCACAACTGCGTCATTGGCAATTACGTGATCCTGGTCAACGGCGCCCTGCTCGCCGGGCATGTCCACGTCGACGACCGCGCCATTATCTCCGGAAACTGCCAGGTCCACCAGTTCGT
>DATBML010000334.1:0-2862 GCA_036554885.1 Desulfuromonadales bacterium | reverse complement strand
TGCCGGGATGCTGTGCTAAGTTCCTCAAACTGTCCATCTGGGGAAAGGATACCCATGCAACGGATCGGCATCTACGCCAAGCGCAACCACCCCGCCGCGGTCAAAGTGGCAAGGGAGCTCGCTGTCTGGCTGCAGGAGCGGGGCATTCAGGTGTTCCTCGAGAAACCCCTGGCCGAAGCGATGGGAGAAGGCCCCGGCTATGCCGGCAGCGCCCTCCCGGCCATGGTCGAGCTGATCGTCGTTCTCGGCGGCGACGGTACCCTGATTTCGGTCGCCCGCCAGGTGGGGCCGCTGCGCATTCCGATTCTCGGAGTCAATCTCGGCAGCCTGGGTTTTCTCACCGAGGTCACCCTGGACGAGCTCTACCCGGCCCTGGAGCGGGTGTTGCAGGGAGAGTACGCCGTTTCCGAGCGGATGATGTTGAAGGCCGTGGTGCGCCGGGGCGGCCAGGACATCGGCCAATACCGTGTGCTTAACGACGTCGTCATCAACAAGGGCGCTCTGGCGCGGATTATCGACATGGAGGCGTGGGTGGACGACGCCTACCTGACCACCTTCAAGGCCGACGGCCTGATCATCGCCACCCCGACCGGTTCCACTGCCTACAACCTCGCCGCCGGCGGCCCGATCATCTTTCCCGGCCTGCACTGCCTGGTCATCTCGCCGATCTGCCCCCACATGCTGACCAACCGCCCGATCATCGTCGCCGACGATTCGATCATCCGTATCGAGGTCAAGTTCCAGGATGAAGATGTCGCCTTCACAGCCGACGGCCAGGTGGGGATGCCGCTACGGGGGGGGGACGTGGTCGAGGTGCGCAGATCGAAGAGCAGTACCCGTCTGGTCAAGAGTCCTTCCAAGGATTACTTCGAAGTCCTGCGCGCCAAGCTGAGGTGGGGGGAAAGATAGTCGCGAGTCCAAAGTCCCGAGTCCCGGGTCCAAAGTTTTTAAGACCAGGGACCTTGGACTCGGGACCTTTTAGGCCTTTTCATGCTGACCGATCTGATTATCAAAAACTTCGCCATCATCGACCGACTGCAGGTCTCTTTCGGCCCCGGTTTCAACGTTCTGACCGGAGAAACGGGGGCGGGCAAGTCGATCATCATCGATGCCGTCGGCTTGCTGCTGGGCGACCGTGCCCGCCCCGACCTGATCCGCACCGGTGAGGAGGAAGCGACCGTCGAGGCAATGGTCGACCTCGTCGCCCGGCCGGAGCTGCAAAAGGCTGTTGCGGATGCCGGTTTCGAGGCTGGCGACGAACTGGTGCTGCGCCGGGTGGTCACCCGATCCGGGAAGAACCGCATTTACGTTAACGGTTCGCTGGCGACGCTGGCCCAGCTGCAGCCGCTGTCGGCACAATTGGTGACCATTTACGGCCAGCACGAACACCAGAGCCTGCAGCGCAGCGACACCCACCTGACGCTGCTCGACCGTTTTGCCGGGCTGGACGAGGCGCTGGAACATTATCGGGGGATTTTCCGCCGTTTGCGCGAACTCGACGAACATCTGCACCGCCTCGAAACGGCCGAGCGTGAGCGGCAGCAGCGCCTCGACCTGCTCAGCTTCCAGCGCAAGGAGATTGTCGAGGCCAACCTGCGGCCGGGCGAGGACGAGGAGCTGGCCGCCGAGCGGTTGCTGCTGCAGCATGCCGAACGCCTGGCGGCGGCTACCGAGGGAGGGTACGAAATTCTCTATGCTGCGGAAGGGGCGGTGTGCGAGAAGTTGGGGGCGGTCGCCGACGAGCTCGAAGGATTGGCAAAAATCGCTCCTCCGCTCGGCCTTTTGGCCGAAGCGGTGCGCAGTTCTCTCTATTTATTAGAGGATGTGGCAGCCCAGTTGCGTGACCATGCCCGGCTCACCGCCTTCGAACCCGGGCGCCAGCAGGAAGTGGAGGGGCGGCTGGCGCTTCTTGCCGGTCTCAAGCGCAAGTATGCGCCTTCGCTGCCGGAAATGCTCGCTTATCTGGTACGCATCGAGGGGGAAATTGAGGAGCTTTCCGATCTCGACGCCGCTCGCGTGGGGCTTCAGAAACAACGGGCCGAGGCGGAGAATCTTCTGCGGCAGGCCGGTGAAGCCCTCTCCTTGCGCCGACAGGCGGCGGCCCGCCAGCTGCAGTCGGCAGTGGAGGTCGAACTGCAGGCTCTGGCGATGCCCCGTGCCCGCTTCGAGGTGCGTTTTGCGCCGCTCGACGAACCGGGTGCGCGGGGGCTGGAGCGCGGCGAATTCTTCCTCGCGACCAATCCCGGCGAAGAGGCAAAACCGCTTGTCCGCATTGCTTCCGGAGGGGAACTGTCGCGTCTGATGCTGGCCCTCAAGCGTGCCGCTCCGGAGGGTGAAGCGATCCCCACGCTCATTTTTGATGAGGTCGATGCCGGAATCGGCGGGGTTGCCGCCACTGCAGTAGGCGAGAAGCTGCGGTCGGTGGCACGGACTTCGCAAGTGCTCTGTATCACCCACCTGCCGCAGGTCGCCGCCTACGCCGACCGTCACTACCGCGTGGAGAAACAGGAGGAGGGAGGTCGGACCCGCACGGTTCTTGTTTTGCTCGAAGGCGAAGAGAGGGCCCGGGAGATGGCCCGGATGCTCGGCGGCGCCAGGATTACCGAGCGGACCCTGGAACATGCCCGGGAGATGATCGCTCATAGTTCATAGCCAGGAGCCGAGAGTCGGGTGACGATTTTCGGCGCAGACCACCAGCCACCACGCACGGAATTCATATGATACGCAAAGCCCGCATTCCCGACACGAAAACGATTCACCGGCTTCTCAACACTTATGCCAGGGACGGACTGATGCTCTCCCGTTCCTTGTCGGACATCTACGAGGCGATCCGCGATTTCTATGTCTGCGAGGAGAACGGCA
>DATBML010000317.1:0-4110 GCA_036554885.1 Desulfuromonadales bacterium | reverse complement strand
CTGGCCGCCCGGGAGGGGACGCCGACGCTGCTCGAGCCAGTGATGTCGCTGGAGTTGGTCATCCCTGGCGAGTACGCCGGCCGGGTCATCGGCTCCCTGCAGCAGAAGCGGGGGCGGGTGGAGGGGATGCAGTCGCGGGGCGAAACCGAGCTGATCCGGGCCAAGGTTCCCTTGGCCGAAATGTTCGGCTACATGACCGAACTGCGCAGCGCCACCAAGGGCCGGGGCACCTTCACCATGGAATTTTCCCATTTCGACCAGGCGCCGCCGGAAACCCTGCAGCGCTTCGGCTTTGCGTAGGTAGCAGCCCTTGTGGCTGCCCGCCTATCTGCCCGTCTTCCCGTAACCCGTCCTGTCAGCTCAGGTATTCGATCCCGAGCAGCGTAACGTCGTCCTCCAGGGGGAGCTCCTTGCCGAACCCTTGCAAGTGGTCGATGACCCTGGCGCAGGCGCTGTTCAAGGGGATATCCTGGAGTTCGACCAGGTGACGGGAGAAGCGCTCTTCGCCGAAGAACTCGGCTGCGCTGTTGGCGTGCTCGGTGACGCCGTCGGTATAGAGGAAGAGGCGATCGCCGGCGCGAAGGGTGATTTCTCCTTCCTCGAAAGGGACTACCCCGCCCATGCCGATGACTGTCCCACCCCGCTGCAGGATTTCCCGGGAGCCGTCGGAGCGTACCACGAGCGGCGGCGGATGTCCGGCATTGCTGTAACGCACACGGCCGGTCGCCGGATTGAGCAGAAGATAACAGATGGTAAAGAACATCTCGAAGCGTTCGAAGGGATACTCCGCGTCGAGCTTTCGCAACACCTCGGCGGGCGTCAGGATCCGGTAATAGGGCGGCGTGTCGAGACGCTCCTTGAGGACCTGCCCCAGGTGATGGGAGAGGCTCTGGTAGACCGAGACCGTCACCATCGCCGAAGAGATGCCATGCCCGCTCACGTCGAGGACGTACGTCATCACCGTTTCCTCGTCGAGCTGCAGGACGTTGAAGAGGTCGCCGCCGATCTTCCTGCAGGGGATGAAGCGCCAGGCGAACTCGAGATTGCCGACGCGCGGAAAGCGCGAAGGGACCAGGCTCTTCTGGATGTGCGCCGCCGAGTGCAGGTATTTCTCCAACTGCATCTGCTTCTCCAGCAGCAGATGCTGGGCCAGCTTGAACTCGTAGGTCAGGCGGTGGATGGTGAACTGGTTGGCGACCTTGAGCAGGATTTCACCGCTGTTTTCCGGGTCCTGGAACGTCCCGGCCGCCCAGGGGGCCAGCTCCTGCATCCTTTCCGCCGGCTGCCCGCGGGAAGAGAAAAGAATGCAGGGGATGCCGGCCGTCTTGCATATCTGGCCGAAGGCGTTCCAGGCGCCGGGACCTTCCATCGCGGCAAGTTCGACCTCGAGCAGCAGCAGGGCGGGAAATTTGCGCAGCAGCCGGGTGGCCAGCTCCAGGTTGTCGGCCTCGAGGATCTGGTAGCCTTCCGCCTTGAGAATGGCGCAGAGTTGTCGCCGTGCTTCTGCATCCTTCCGGGTGATCAGGATCTTTTCGGACATTCCGACAGCTCCCTCCCAAAGGGCGGACGGCCTTCCGGACCGCCGGCAGGGACCACCTTCTGTAGAGATAGTTTACCAAGAGATCGGCCGGAATCGACCCTGAGCCGGAGATTTGTTCAGTCGGGGCAGGTCGTAATTATCGGCCCTTTGCCCGATAAAAAACCTTGACGGCGAGCAGAGCGAAAAACATGAGTGCCAGCCCCGCCACGATGGCCGGCGAAGTGGGAACGTCCAGCTTGAGCGAGGCGAAAATCCCCGCCATGCTGACCAGGACACCCACCAGCCAGCCGACCAGGAGCATTTTGAGCGGCTCCCGGAAAAACAGCCGGCCGATCAGGGCCGGGATGATGAGAAAGGAGAAGACCTGGAGGACCCCGGCCATCGCCACCGATTTCACCAGGACGATGGCGAAGCTGGCGAAAAAGAGAAATTCCAGAAAAAGCCCGCCTTTTCCTTCGAAGGAGAGGGCGAAAAACTGCTTCCGCAGCAGAAAATGAAGAATTCCGACGGCTCCGTATACAAGGAAGGTGGACAATACCTGCTGCGGCGTCACCCAGATGATGTTGCCGTTCATGATGGCCTTGAACTCTTCCATCCCGTGGGGACTGCGGTCCAGGATCAGGATGCCCACCGCGAAGGAAAAGATGTAGATGATGCCGATAAACGCCTCGACGTTCACATGCCGGGCCGCCCGCTTGGTGAGCGAGAGGATGAAGGCGCCGAGAAAGGCGAAGAGCAGGGAGAGGAGAAGGCTCTTCTCCTCCCCCAGCAGAAAGGACAGGGCGATGCCGATGCCGATGAACTGGGCGAGGGCGAGGTCGACGAAGATGATCCCCCGTTCCAGGATATGGATGCCGAAATAGGCGTGGATGGCGATCAACAACAGACAGGCCAGGAACGGAAAGAGCAGAAAGCTGAGGGTTTCCATGGTTCTTCCTTTACCATTTCCAATCAGGCCTCCGAGGTCTTGAAAACCTCGGAGGCCTGCCGTGGATGAGCGACTACCGCAGGGCTGCCAGGACCGTATCCATGAAGCTGAACCAGTCCTCCGTTCCCGGCATGGCGCCGACGTCCTGGGGCAGGATGACGACCTTTGCCCCGGTTCTCGCCGACAACGATTCAGACTCCTTCAGGCCGTACCCCGGGGTAACGAGAATCCCGGTCGGCTTGTCACTCTTCATGTCCTCGATGAGCTTTTCGATATGGGACGCTGACGGGGGGATGCCGGGTTTCGGTTCAATGTAGTCCACGATCCGGAACCCGAATTCCGCCGCCAGGTATTCGAAATAACGGTGATAGGCAACGAACTCCTTCCCCTTCAGATTGACGCTCTCCCACTGCTTCCGGTGCGCTTCCATTTTCGCCGCAAAGCCCTTGAAGTTCTGCCGGTAGAAGTCGGCATGGGTCCGGTCCAGGTCCGCCAGGGCGTCGGCCATCCCCTGGGCCACCCGCAGGACGTTGGCCGGGGAGAAATTGTAATGAGGGTTGCCCAGCGGATGGATATCCCCCATGCTCCGGTCGACGGCCGTCGGCTTCTCGATGACATGAACGAACCTCGAACAGTCGAAGTTGCCCGGCTTGCCGGGAACGATTTTCGGATTTCTGGCCGATTCGAGAATGATGGGCAGATAGCCGATTTCCAGGTCGAGGCCGTTGTACATGATCATGTCGGCCTTGCGTGCCGCAAGGATCATGCTTGGTTTCGCCTCGAGATAGTGGGGGTCCTGGTTTGGTTTCACCAGGGTGGTCACCGTGACCTGATCCCCGCCGATCTCCCTGGCCAGACTGCCGATCCAGGGGAGAGTGGCAACGATGTTCATGTCGGCCAGGGCGGGGGTAGTCAAAAGCAACGGCAGGAACAACCCGAGAATTATATTACGCATGCGGATATCTCCTAAAAGGTGTGAGCAGCGTGGGCGCCGATGCCGAACAGGAACTGCAGGATCGCTTCGTCGTTGCTGCGGTCGTCCCGTCCGGATTCGTCGTGGTTGTACTGGAGGCGGATGCGGGTGAATTCGGACGGGTTGAACTCGACGGCGGCCGTCGCCCGCCAGGGAGTGTCACCCAGGTCCGGCTCGACGTCAGCCTGCTCGAAGTTGTCGGAGAACAGCTCCAGCGCATCATACCGGGCGCCGAACCGCCAGCGATTCAGCTGGTAGATGCCCTGGACATAGAAGCCGTCCTGCTGGCGCTGCAGCGATTCGACATCGCCGGTTTCGGCATCGGTCAGGTCGCCGTCCTGGTCCAGGTAGAGGTATTCGCCCTGCAGGGTCAGCCCCTGGCGCGGCTGCGGCTTCCACTTCCAGACCGCTTCCAGGCCGTAGAGGGCGCTCTCTCCGTCAAGCTCGGCGCCATCGACGATGTTCTCGGTTTTCGTCTTGCCGAAGAGCACCGAGGGGCCGAAATAGAGGGTGGAGTTGTCCGTCGTATCGACGGAAGCTTTGACGAACAGGGAGAAGGCGTGGGGACCGTCCGCGGCATCGGCGCCGAACAGCAGGTCGTTCTCCCCCTGGAGCGCTTCGGCGCCGAACTGGGTGTAGATGGGGAGCGCAGGAAGCCAGGTGAGCTGC
>DATBML010000309.1:0-4481 GCA_036554885.1 Desulfuromonadales bacterium | reverse complement strand
GGCCAGAGATTTGCCCGGCAGAACGGGAGGACGCAGAAATTCACCCGTGATGGCGGCACCGAGGCAGCCGAGGGCGAGACCGAGCAGAGCCGTGAGTATCAGGCAAAGGGCCGGAAGATTTTTCTGGAGAGCGGACAGCATCAGGGGCTCGATCGGCCTTTGTCAGTAAGCGGCAAGTTTGCCGGGCCAGGGGATCCGGGCGGAGGTGCGGCAAGCAGGTGTCCGAAACCGGTAAAATCGCACGCAAAAGATTAACACTATCCCGGTTCCAAGGCAACCGCGATATCTGCGGGATGATTATTCCCCTAATGCATTCCGGGAGCGCAGAGAGATCGAGTTGACTTTCTCTTTTTCGGCCGGCGGTCACCTGTTTCTTGGTATTTGTCCCGTACTGTGGAATAATGTCGCCGGACCGAAATCCAACCTGCCGAGGACTCTGCATGACCGACCAGCCCAAGCGTCTCTTCCTGATCGACGGCTCCTCCTACATCTACCGGGCGTACTTCGCCATCCGTCACCTCTCCAACTCCAAGGGGCTGGCCACCAACGCGGTCTACGGCTTCGTCAACATGCTGCTCAAGGTGGCCCGCGAGCACCGGCCCGACCATCTGGCGGTGGTCTTCGACGCCCGCGGGCCGACCTTCCGCAAGGAGATCTACCCCGACTACAAGGCGAACCGGGCGCACATGCCCGACGACCTGGTGCCGCAGGTGCCGATCATCAAGGAGGTGGTGTGCGCCTTCAACATGCCGGCCATCGAGCAGGAGGGGTTCGAGGCCGACGACATCATCGCCACCCTGGCGAAGAAGTTCGCCGCCGAGGGGATGGAGGTGACCGTCGTCACCGGCGACAAGGACCTGATGCAGATCGTCTCGGATCGCATCCGCCTGCTCGACACCATGAAGGACAAGGTCTCGGGGCTGGAAGAAGTCGCCGAACGCTTCGGCGGCGGTCCCGAGAAGGTGATCGAAGTCCAGGCGCTGGCCGGCGACAGCTCGGACAACGTCCCCGGCGTCCCCGGCATCGGCGAGAAGACTGCGGTCAAGCTGATCCAGGAGTTCGGCACGGTGGAGAACCTGCTGGACAACCTCGACCAGGTCAAGGGGAAGGTGCAGGAGAAGCTTCGCGAGTTCGGCGACCAGGCGCGGCTGTCGAAAAAGCTCGTTACACTGGTCGACGATATGAAGCTCGATCTCGACTACGATAATTTCGCCCTCGGTGAACCGAATCGCCAGGCGCTCACTGCCCTGTTCAAGGAACTGGAGTTTCACAAGCTGATCCAGGAGTTCTCCAGCGACGAACGGGCGACCGGCGAGGGATACCGGGGGGTGCTCAGCGAGGCGGACCTGGCGGAACTGGCCGCCGAACTGGAGCGTGCGGAACGCTTCGCCTTCGACACCGAGACGACGGGGCTCGACCCCACCCTTGCCGACATGGTCGGCCTCTCCTTCGCCGTGCGCCCCGGGGAGGGGTGGTACATCCCGCTGGCGCATCGCTACCTGGGGGCTCCGGAGCAGCTTGAACCGGGAGGTGTGCTGGAGCGGCTGCGGCCGCTGCTGACCGACGCCGGCAAGGCGAAGATCGCGCAGAATGCCAAGTTCGACCTGCTGGTGCTGCGCCGGGCGGGGGTCGAGGTCAAGGGCCTCGCTTTCGACACCATGATCGCCTCCTACCTGGCCAACCCCGCCGCCACCTCGCACGGCATGGATGCCCTGGCCGCCGACCTGCTCGGCTACAAGACCATCACCTACAGCGAGATGACCGGCAGCGGCAAGAAGCAGATCGGCTTCGCCGAAGTCGAGGTGGAAAAAGCGGTCGTCTACGCCGCCGAGGACGCCGACATCACCCTGCGCCTGGCCGGGAAGCTCGAGCCGATGCTCGGTGAAACCGGGCAGGAGAAGCTTTTTTACGAGGTCGAGATGCCGCTGGTAGAGGTGCTCGCCGACATGGAGTGGAGCGGCGTGCGAATCGATCCGGCCTTCCTTGCCGGCCTCTCGAAAGAGCTGGAGACGAAGCTGGCGGCGCTGGAGAAGGAGATCCACCAGATGGCCGGCGGTCCCTTCAACATCGGCTCGCCGAAGCAGCTCGGCGAGGTCCTTTTCGAGCGGCTGAAGCTGGCGCGGGGGAAGAAGACCAAGACCGGCTGGTCGACCGACGTCGAGGTGCTGACCAAACTCGCCGAGGAGCAGCCGGTTGCCGCCCGCATCCTCGACTACCGCTCGCTGGCCAAGCTCAAGGGCACCTACACCGACGCCCTGCCGAAGCTGATCCACCCGCAGACGGGGCGCCTGCACACTTCCTTCAACCAGGCGTTGACCGCCACCGGACGCCTCTCCTCGAGCGAGCCGAATCTGCAGAACATCCCGATCCGCACCGAGGAGGGAGGGCGCATCCGCGAGGCCTTCATCCCGGCGGAAGGGAACGTGCTTCTCTCGGCCGACTACTCCCAGGTCGAGCTTCGCATTCTGGCGCATCTGGCCGGCGAGGCGGTACTGAAAGAGAGCTTCGAGAAGGGGGAGGACATCCACCGGCGAACCGCCAGCGAGATCTTCGGCGTCTTCCCCGAAATGGTGACCGCCGAGATGCGCCGCCAGGCCAAGACCATCAACTTCGGGGTGATCTACGGCATGGGCGCCTTCAGCCTCGGCAAGGACCTCGGAATTTCCACCCGTGAGGCGCAGACCTTCATCGACAACTACTTCGCCCGTTACCCCGGCATCAAGACCTTCATGGAGAGCAAGAAGGCCGAGGCCAGAGAAAAACTCTACGTCACCACCCTGCTCGGCCGGCGCTGTGCCGTCCCCGAGATCCACAGCCCCAACGGCGCGGTGCGCGGCTACGCCGAACGCAATGCCATCAATTACCCGATCCAGGGGTCGGCCGCCGACCTGATCAAGGTGGCGATGGTGCGTATCCATCGACGGCTCAAGGCCGAAAGGCTGCGGACGCTGATGGTGCTGCAGGTCCACGACGAACTCGTCTTCGACGTGCCGCAGACCGAACTGGAGACGGTCCGGGATCTGGTCCGGGCCGAGATGGAGGGGGCGGTCAAGCTTGATGTGCCGCTGGTGGTCGACATCGGGGTTGGCAGAAACTGGCGCGAGGCGCACTGAGACCCGGGTCCCCAGTCCAAAGTCCCGGGTCCAAGGTCACGAGTCACGGCATTTCAGGAGTGTATTTTGGCCCAACAAGAAGGCGTCATCAAGTTCGATCTCGTGTTCACCGAGGCGCCGCCGCTGCCGTACGCGGCGCTGCGGGAGATCAACGCCTGGCGCAAGGTCCTCTACCTGCTGCGCCTCACCGGGCAGGACCCGACCCGCTACGGCGGACTCGGCTACGGCAATATCAGCCAGCGCCTCGAGCCTTACGATGCGCCGCCCGAACTCCGTCGCTTCGTCATCAGCGGCACCCAGACCGGCGGGCTGGCGGAGCTGGACGCCGGGCACTACACGACTGTGCTCGAGTCCTGGCCGGAGGCAAACCGCCTGGTCGCCGAAGGGCCGATCCGACCCTCCTCCGAGTCGCTGACCCATGGCGCCCTCTACGCCCTGGACGCCGGCCTGCGTTTCGTCATGCATGCCCACTCGCCGGAAATCTGGCGCCACGCCGCCGTCCTCGGCATCCCCTGCACCGACCCGGCTGCCGCCTACGGCACGCCGGAGATGGCTGCGGAGACCCGGCGCCTTTTTCGCGACGAAGCGGTGCGGGCCGGCGGAATCTTCGCCATGGGGGGACACGAGGACGGCCTGGTCGCCTTCGGCCGTACGGCCGAAGAGGCGGGAACCGTGCTGTTGCACGTGCTGGCGCGGGCTTTTCAACTGGCAGAAAGCTGAAACCTGTCCCTGTTCCCGTGAGAAAAATTGCGAGCCGGAAAAAACTACCCTTTGCCAACCAAGGGATTGACCTGAACCCCGCCTTTTTTTTCGAAGACGGGGTTTTGCGTTTTTCAGGGTGTTTTGGACAAGTTGAAAATTTTTCAGGAGAGGGGAGCCTGATAAAGGTTTCTCAGGCGGAGCGTCACGGTTGTAACTTGTCGATCGGTGGTTCTAAAAAAATTCAAACTTTTGGGTCATTGTTCTCACTTCTTAGCGTGTTAAAAAAACATTATCAGAGGAGACCTGCAGAAGGAAACTCCTTGGCAATCAGAGGTTATTTTCCCCGCTGATACTGTTGAAATCGAAAAAGAGGGATTTTATTCATGGCGAGACTTGATGCCAGGGTGAACACGAACATACCCGCCAAGGTGGTCCTTCCCACCGGGCCCGAAAGCAGGGGAAAGCTGGTCACCATCAAAGAGTTGAGCCTGAGCGGCGCTTTGATCGAAGGGCTGGGGGGAGAATGCGGCGGAACACTTCCCATCAAGGTGAATTTGCCCGATTTCGGGGAAATCGAACTGGCCGGAGAAATGGTCAGGCGGAACGGCGCCGGAACCGCGGTCAAGCTCTACTGGTCCGATGCCAGCGTTCTGCCGATGCTCTGGA
>DATBML010000133.1:0-3431 GCA_036554885.1 Desulfuromonadales bacterium | reverse complement strand
CTCCTCTTCGGCCTCAAGCCGGCCCGCCAGGCCGCCGCCCTGCCGCCGGTGGAAGCGTTGAAGGGGGTGTAGCGCCATGCTCTTCTCCCTCAAAATCGTCCTCGCCTCCCTGCGCCTGCACCGGCTGCGCACCGCCCTGGCGGTCACCGGCGTTCTTCTCGGCGCCCTGGCGCTGACCGGGGTACAGCACGTCGGCCGGGCGATGTACGCCAAGGCCGAGGCGGAAACGGCCAAGCTCGGCACCAATCTGTTCATGGCCCGCTCCGGCCAGGTCCGCTTCGGCCGCAGCCCCGGCCAGGGGCGGGTGCGAGCCGAGACCAAAAATTTTACTTTGGCCGACGCCAACGCCCTGATGGGTGCCCTCCCCTCCGCCCGTCTCGGCGCCCCCTTCATCAGTGCCAACATGCCAGTACGCGCGGGCGAAACCAAGGTCCCCACCCAGATCATCGCCAGTTGGCCCGCTTACGCTGAGGTGCGCAACCTGGAGGTAGCCGCCGGCCGCTTCCTCTCGGAAGCCGACGAGGCGGAACGGGAGCGGGTCTGCGTCCTCGGCGAGAAGATCGCCCGCCGTCTGTTCGACCGTCCCGAAGCGGCGGTCGGCCAGCAGGTCTTCCTCTTCCGCGCCAGCGTCCGGGTGGTCGGCGTGCTCGCTCCCAAGGGGGCGGACATCGTCGGCACCGACCAGGACGACCAGATCCTCGTCCCCCTCTCCACCTTCATGCGGCGCTTCGCCAACCAGGACTGGATCAGCGGGGTCTATATCCAGCTCGCCGACCCGCAGGCCTACGGGGCGGCCAAAGCGGCCGCCGGCGAGATCCTCCGCCGCCGCCATTACCTCGATCCCGGCGAGAAGGACGACTTCTCCCTGATCACCGCTCACGACACCATGCAGGTGCAGGAGCAGGCCCTCGGTCTGGTGCAGACCTTGGGCTGGATCAGCTCCGGCGTCTCCTTCGCCGTCGGTGGCCTCGGCATCCTCTCGATCATGGTGCTGCTGGTGCGCACCCGCCGGCTGGAAATCGGCGTGCGCCGGGCGGTCGGGGCGCGGCGGCGGGACATCATCCGCCAGTTCGTGCTCGAGGCGGGGCTGATGGCGGGAGTCGGCGGGGCACTCGGTGTTCTGGGCGGCGTCGGGCTGGTGGTGGTGGTCACCAGCTTCGGCCAGATGCCGCTGGTCCTCGACCCGCTGCTGCTCGCGGCTGTACTCGCCGGTTCGGTGCTGCTCGGCCTCGCCGCCGGCGCCTACCCGGCCTGGCAGGCGGCCCACGTCGAGGTGCTGGAGGTGCTGCGGAACGAGTAAGGGGAATGCCGGTTGACATTCCGCCTCCCTTTGCTAAAAGCCTCCTATGAAAGGAGGCGGGAGATGAGCGAGGAGATCCGGACCGATTACTTCATTGCCGGCGCCGGCATCGCCGGCATCCTGCTGGCCGGCCGCCTGGCGGCCTCGGGCAGGCGGGTGCTGCTGGCGGACCAGGGGCCGCGTTTCAGCGAAGCGGACCGCGCCGGCATCATCCGCCGCATCCACCGGACGCTGAACGACTTCGCCGACTACAACGACGAGACCGACCCGGCGATGGTCACCCCCCACACCTCCGCCGGCGAGAGCACCGAGACGGCCCCCTGGAGCTATCAGCGGGTCTACGGGGTGGGCGGCACCGCCCTGCATTTCGATGGGATCATGATTCGGCCGCTGGCCGAGGATCTGCAGGTCAGGACCCTCTACGGCTACGGACGCGACTGGCCGATCTCCTACGCCGAGCTCGAGCCGTGGCTGCAGCAGGCCGAGGTGGAGATCGGCGTCGCCGGCGGGGACGACAACCCCTATGCCGCTCCCCGCTCCGGCCCCTACCCGATGCCGGCCCACCCCTTCTCCTACTTCGACCGCGAAATCTGCGACCCGGCCCTGCAGAAGCTGGGGATGACCGGCCACAGCAGCCCCCGTGCCATCGCCTCGCGCCCCTACAGGGGCCGCTCCGCCTGCCGGGCGTGCCGCGCCTGCCACTTCTGCCCCTCCGGAGCCCGCTACTCCCCCGATCGGGTGCATGCGCCGCTCCTCGACCAGCAGGCCAACGTCACCCTCCTCCCCAAGGTCAGCGTGCGGCGCCTCGAAACCTCGGCCGACGGCGGGCACATCGTCGCCGCCCATGCCGTGCGCATCGAAGACCGCGCGCCAGTGGTGGTGCGGGCCGAGCACTACATCCTGGCCCTCGGCGGGGTCGCCAACCCGCGTCTGCTCATGCTCTCGGCCCACGGCAAGCACCACCCCGCTGGCCTCGGCAACGCCGGCGGGCAGCTCGGCCGGGGCTTCTCCGACCACTTCAACCTCTTCGCCACCATCGACGCCGGCCGGCATGTGGGAAGCCGCCTCGGCTTCGAGACGATGATCTGCGAGCACGCCCGGGTGCGCAACGACCGGCGCGAGCAGCCCGGCTGCATCCTCTTTCCCGCCCCCTCCATCGACTGGTACCCGATCGGCATCGACGCGACGGCCTGGGGAACCCGCGGCGACACCCTCTCGCTCGACGAGGTGCGGGCGAGCATCCCCCGCATGGCCGGGGTCTATGCCATGACCGAGCTGTCGGGCCAGGGGACGCTGGAACTGGACGATGGCAGCCGCGATGCCTTCGGCGATCCGGTGGCGAAAGTCACCATGCGGCTCTCCGACTGGGACCGCCGCAGCATCCGGGCCTTCGGGAAGCTGGTGCCGCAACTGGCCGAAGCGATGGCGGCCAGAAACGCCAGCGAGGTCTATCCCCTGCTCAACATGGGCTACCACCCTTCCGGGGCCACCGCCATGGCTACGACCCCCGACGCCGGGGTCTGCGACCCCGACCTGAAGGTCTTCGGCCTCGACAACCTGTTCGTGGTCGGCAACTCGGTATTTCCCCAGATGGGGGCCAATCCGCCGACCCTGACCATTGCTGCCCTGGCCCTGCGGCTGGCCGCCCGCCTGCAAGGAAGGAGGAGCTGATGCTACCCGTCACCGGTCGCCGTGCCATCCTTCGCTTCCTCCTCAGCCTGCCGCTGGCCCTTTTCCTTGGCTGCAGGCCCAAGGCCCATCCCCCTATTGCCGAAGGGCCGGCGCTAAGCCCCGAAGAGGCCCTGCGCCGGCTCATCCTGGTGCTCGGGCCCTGGGACGAAGGGCAGCGGGAGCAAGCCGAGGACTTCGCCCGCCGCTTCCTCGCCGCCGGGAATGCCATCTCCCCTTACCTCCCCGCCTCGGCGGCCACGGTGCAGAGCCTCGCCGACCGCTTCCCCGCCGGAACGCTGGCGGTGGGAGAGATCGACCTTGCGTCCCTGCCGGAAGAGGAACGCGACCTGCTGCTGCAACTGACCCGGCAACTCTACACCTATGTCGAGGTGCGCTTCTTCGTCAACGGCGAGCCCCCCTGGGGTGAGTGCCAGAGGGATAACCTGCGCTACACCCGGGC
>DATBML010000205.1:0-4418 GCA_036554885.1 Desulfuromonadales bacterium | reverse complement strand
CTACCGCTGGGGTTCGGGCCGCAACCAGAATTTTGACCAACTCTGGGGGAAGTGTCGGGGCAAGCAGTGAAATGGGGAAGACAGCTAGCGCCGACCATTCGGGCTGATAAACTTGGAAGAGAGGCGCAGCGAAAGGAGGTGGAAGGAATGATGGTTCCGGTCATGCTCAAAGACGGAACCGAGGAGATTGTCTCCTCTCAGGTTCTGGACCGGATGCTGGAATCCGGGCAAGTCATGTTCTTCAGGCGCACCAAGGGCTGGGTGGTTGTCGGTCGTGATTCCGTCCGCGGGATGGGGGGAATGCTTTACCGGGGAAGGGAGCGGCGCACGGACCTGCTCGGCAGCATCCATTGACGGCAAATGCGAATTGCTCCGCCGGTGCCTTGGGTTTCTTCCCGAGGATAATTTCCAGAGAGAGATATTAATCTCGAAGGTTGGAGGTGTATCCTTACCTATTGCTTTGTCCACTATTTCCGTTACGCTTTTGGCAATGCCCGGCCATAGATCCTTGGCCAAACCGTAGACGCCGCCTTCGCCGCGTTGAGCAAACCGGCTGCCAGCATGCAAACCCTTTCTCCTCTCTTCTCCCCACGCAGCATTGCCCTCGTCGGCGCCACCGGCGATGTGGCGAAACTCTCCTGCGTCGTCCTGAAGAACCTCCTCCGGTTCAAGGGTAGGGTCTACCCCGTCACTCCGGCCGCCCCCGAGGTGTTGGGCCTCCGGGCCTACACTTCGCCTGCCGCGCTGCCGGAGACCGTCGACCTTTCCCTCATCATGCTCCCGGCCGCAGAAGTTGCCGAAGTCTTGGCGGCCCACCGTGGCCGGGCGCGCTGCTGTGCCATCGTCAGCGCCGGCTTTGCCGAGGTCGGCGAGGCCGGGCTGCAGGACGAGGTGGGCGCCATCGGCCGGGAGTTGGGGATCCGCCTGCTCGGCCCCAACTGCCTCGGTATCTTCAACCCGCGGCTCAGGCTCGATACCTTTTTCCTGCCGCCGGGGAGGATGCGGCGGCCGAAGGCGGGGAGCGTGGCGGTCGTCTCCCAGAGCGGGGCGATCCTCACCTTGCTGCTGGAGGCTCTGGCCGCCCGGGGGGTCGGCGTCTCCAAGGCGCTCAACTACGGCAACGCCGTGGATATCGACGCCCCGGAGGTGTTCGACTATCTGGCCGACGATGCCGACACCGAGGTGGTGATCGCCTACCTCGAATCGGTGGCCGACGGCCGTCTCTTTGCGGCGGCGGCGCGGCGTCTGGCCGGCCGCAAATCGTTCGTCCTGCTCAAGGCGGGTCAAGGCACGGGTGGTGGTGCGGCGGCTTTTTCCCACACCGGGCGTCTGGCCGGGCGCTACGAGGTCTTCCGTTCGGTAATGGCACAACTCGGCCTCTGCGAGGCGCAGGGACTGGAGGAACTGCTCGACGCTGCCCACGCCCTGACGCGGGGGAGGCCGCAGCCTGGGAGCCGCGTCTGCATCGTCACCAACGCCGGCGGCCCCGGGGTCCTGGCGGCCGACGAGTGTGCCCGGCAGGGTCTGGAGCTACCGACGCTGCCGGCAGCTGTTCGGGAAGGGCTGCGGCGTGTGTTTCCACCCTTCTATGCCGTCGCCAACCCCACCGACCTCACCGGCCAGGTCCGGGACGAAGATTACCGGACCGCGTTGTCGGCAGTGCGGGATCACTACGACGGCTTCCTGGTCATCGCCCTCGTCGGCGTCCCCGGGGTGAGCGATCAGCTGGCGGAGATCCTGGCCGGATTCCGGCGGTCGACCGACAAGCCGCTGGTTTCCTGTGTGACCCAGGGAGTGGTCGCCCGCCGGCTCATCCCCCGGCTGGAGAAGTCGGGAGTACCGGTTTTCCCCTCGCCGGAGCGGGCCGTGCGTGCCTTGCGGGTTCTGCTCACAGGTGCCGCCGGAACGGCAGCCGACACCTGGACGGCCGCCGGCCATGGAGCCGCGGCGGAAAGGCTGCGGGCCTTCCTCGCCGAGCGTCCCGACCAGCACACCTTCCTCGAGCCCGAGGTCAAGGGGCTGCTGCGGGGGCTGGGGCTGGCGGTTCCCCGGGGGTGCTTTCTCCTGTCCGGCTCTCCCCCTTCCGTGCCGCCCGGTCTTTCCTTCCCCCTTGTCGCCAAGGTCGCCTCCCGGTGTATTGCCGCCAAGAGCGAGGTCGGCGGCGTGCGAACCGGAATCGCCGATCGGCGGCAGCTGGCTGCGGCCATGGCAGCCCTGGCAAGGATTCCCGACGCGGAGGGGGTGCTCGTCGAGGAGCAGGCGCCGGCCGGCGTTGAGGTGATCGTCGGCGGGGTCATCGATCCCCAATTCGGGCCGGTGGTCATGTTCGGCCTGGGCGGATTCCTCGTCGAGTTTTTCCGCGACGTCTCCTTCGCCCTGGCGCCGGTCTGTCGGGACGAAGCGCTGCGCCTGGTGGAGCGCACCCGCGGTTCGGAACTCTTCGCCGGCTTCCGGGGGCGGCCGCCGGTCGACCGGGAGGCCCTGGCGAGTGTCATCGCCACCGTCTCCGAGCTGATCGGCAGCGGACTGCTGGCCGAGATCGACCTCAACCCCGTTGCGCTATATCCCTCCGGGGCGTTGGTGCTCGATGCCAAGATGAAACGGGCATGAAGGTTTCCGCCGTTTCGGGGTGCCGCCAACCTTCGGGCGGCAGGGAATAAGAGAAAGCGGAAAGGGCGGCCAGATGGCCGCCCTTTGACGTCGGTATCGCCGGAAGTTGCCGGTCCCTTTCAGCGCTTGTAGCCGATGGAGCGCAGGAACTGGCGGCGGGCTATCCGCTCCTCCTCTCCCTCGATTCCCCTGGGGGGGAAGCCGTCGATCACCCCGAGCACCCCCCATCCCTGGTCGGTGGAAGCGACGACCACTTCGAGGGGATTGGCGGTGGCGCAGAAGATTCGGCAGACCTCGGGGCACCCCTTGACCGCATTGAGGATGTTAAGGGGAAAGGCGTTGCGCAGCACGATGCAGAAGACGTGGCCGGCGCCGATCGACTGCAGGTTGCGGACCGCCACCAGGCTCAACTCGTCGTCGTTCCCTTCAACCCGGATGAGACAGGGGCCGGAGGCCTCGGTAAAGGCGACGCCGAAGCGGGCACTTGGGACCGAGGTGGCCACTACCTCGTACAGGTCCTCGGCGGACTTGATGAAATGGGTCTGGCCGAGGATGATGTTGCATTCCTCGGGCACTTCCATCCGTACCGCGTGGATCTCCAGGTTCATGGTGTCCTCCTCTGTAGTCTGGTGATGCCGGGACTTGCTCCCCTGACAGCGGGGAACGGCCGCCGTGCAAGGCTGCCGGGGCGGGCCTCTAGCCGGGCGCTTCCGTCTCGAACTGCTCCAGGGCCTCAAGGGCCTCGCATCCGTATACCAGCGCCGGACCGCCCCCCATGAAGATGGCCACGCCGACGGTTTCGATGATCTCCGCCCGAGTTGCGCCGGCCCGCAGGGCGTCATGGACATGGAAGGCGAGGCAGCCCCGGCAGCCGGCGACCACCGAAATGCCGAGAGCCATAAGCTCCTTGGTTTTCCTGCTCAGGGCTCCGTCGGCCAGAGCCGCCGCATGGACCTGGGTGAAACCGGAGATCGGGCCCTTCAGCTCCGCCCCCAGCCTGCCGGCCAATTTGTTGAGTTGTTTGTAGAAGTCGGGATAGGTCTTTTCCATGCGCTTCAGCCCTTTCTTTCTCCCGGCCGATGCCGGCGGTGGGTCAGCCGAGACGCGCCGAGAGGTAACGCAGGATATCCTCCAGGGAGATGAGCCGTTCATAGTCCGCTTCGGGGATTTCGACCCCCAGAGTCTCATGGAGGCCGATGAGGAAGTTGAGAAAGTCGAAGGAGTCGATGTCCAGGCTTTCGCGCAGGTTCTCCCCCGGCACGAGCCCCTCCAGGTCGGCCTCGGGAGCTATTTGCAGCAGGCCGCTGCACACGATCTTCCTGATCTTCTCCTCGTTCATAGTTTCTCCGGATCCTGCAGCGAGCGGTCGAGGGCTTCCAGGAACCGGGCGCCGCGGCTGCCGTCGGTGGCGCGGTGGTCTGCCGCCAATGTCGCCGTCAGGATCGGCCGGACCCCGAGCATACCGTTCTCCGCCCATGGCCGTTCAGCGATCCTGCCGAAACCGACCAGCGCCACCTGAGGCGGGTAAATAACGCCGAAGACCTTCCCAACCCCCAGATCCCCAAGGCTGGTCACGGTGATGGTGGCGTCGGTCATTTCGGAGGCGCGCAGCCGGCCGGCCCGTGTTCGGCCGATCAGATCGCCGAGTGCCGTCATCAGCTGATCCAGGCTCTTGCGGTTTACGTCGTGGAGGGCGGGGGTGATCAGCCCGCCCTGGCGCAGGGCGATGGCGAAGCCGATGTGCGCCTCTTTTTTGGTCTGGAGTCGCTCGTCGATCCAGTGACCGTTGAGTTCCGGCACCTTCTCCA
>DATBML010000192.1:0-3612 GCA_036554885.1 Desulfuromonadales bacterium | reverse complement strand
CCCGGGCACCCAGGTCAGTAAACTCCCAGATGACCAGATCAACATTCTCCCCTTCGGCGAGATCAATCTCTTCCTTTTCCAGACAACGGTCGATGCGAGCGGTGCCGACCACCCGCCCCAGGCTGTCGAGACAGACCTTGACCAGGTATTTGCGCCCCACCTGCATCCGCTCGGGCTGCTCGCTGTAGGGAACAAGCAGATCCTTCTCCAGTCCCCAGTCGAGAAAGGCACCGGGCCGGCTGACCTGGCGGACCCGAAGCAGGACGAATTCACCCACCTGTGCCAGCGGCCGCCTGAGGGTCGCCACCAGGCTGCCGGAGGTCTCCCGGATGACGAAGACGCTGAGTTGGTCGCCGGGTTTGGTCTCGCCGCGCAATTCCCGGCGGGGCAGCAGGATCGGCTCATCGCCTCCCCTCAACCAGGCGCCGCGTTCGTCGACACGCTCGACCTGCAAAGTGTGAATACGGCCGATTTCGAACATGCTCTGCCTCCAGAGTTTGCCTGCGGTAAACAGTCAGAACTTTGCTTGGGAACCATGTGTTGATGAACAAAAGGGCGACCAAGCGGTCGCCCTTTTTCGTTGCGAATGCGCGCCGGTGGTGCCAACCAGCCGCCGCTTTTTCTTCTGCTCAGCCGAAGGAGCAAACATACTCGGCCACGCCTGCGTCCACCACGATCTCGAAGAATGACTTGCCCGGCACGTCGAACCAGGTTCCGGCGGGGAAGCCGACCCAGTCGCCCTGCCCGGCGATCCGGACGCGGCAGGCGCCGGCAATGATCTCCATCCGCTCGGGGGCGTCGGTGTTGAACTTGAACGAGCCCGGATAGATCAGGCCCAGGGTCTTTTTGCTGCCGTCGGCGAAAGCGACCGTGTGGCTGGCCACCTTGCCGTCGAAATAGAGATTGGCTTTGCAGGTGACGGTGACATTCTCGAACTTTTCGGGGGAATTGTAACTCATGGGTTTCTCCTTTGATAATCAAGGTTTTAATCTGTGTTCATCTGCGTAAATCTGCGGATGATATTTGTCTTCAAGCCGCCCGGTGCTCCCGCCCGGTCTTGTGCAGATAATATTCGTAGTCCCCCTCGTAGACCCTCATCTCGCCGTGGTCGATCTCGAAGACCCGGTTCACCAGGCAGCGCAGAAAGTGCCGGTCGTGACTGACCAGAATCACTGTACCGGCAAAGTTCTGCAATGCCTCGAGCAGAATTTCGCGTGACTGGATGTCGAGGTGGTTGGTCGGCTCGTCGAGGACCAGGAAGTTGAGCGGCCGCGCCAGCAGAGTGGCGAGGACCAGTCGGCTCTTCTCGCCGCCGGAGAGTTTGTCGACGCGCTTGTCGACGTCGTCCCCCTGGAAAAGGAAGGCGGCGCAGAGGTTGCGCACCACGCCGATGCTCGCTTGGGGGAGCGCCTCCTGCACGGTGGCGAAGACGCTCTTTCTCGGGTCGAGGATATCCATGGCGTGCTGGCTGAAATAGCCGAGAGTAACGTTGGCGCCGAGGACGACGCTGCCGCAACTCGGCGCGGTCTGGCCGGTAAGGACCTTGAGGAAGGTCGACTTGCCGGCGCCGTTGACACCGACCACGGCGATCTTTTCCTGCCGTCGGATGAGGCCGGAAACGCCGCCGAAGACTGACAGTTCGCCCCCCCCGGGAAGCGGCCATATTTTTCCGAGACCTTCGATTTTGACCACGTCGTCGCCGCTGCGCGGCGGCTCGGCGAACTCGAAGCGGATGGTCTTCTGCTCGGCCGGAATCTCGATGCGGTCGATCTTCTCCAGCTTCTTCACCCGCGACTGCACCTGGGCCGCGTGCGAGGCGCGGGCGGCGAAGCGGGCGATGAACTCCTCCTCCTTGGCCAGCATCTCCTGCTGCCGGCGGTGGCTGGCGAGGAGCTGCTCACGGCGAATCTCACGTTCGCGCAGATAGAAATCATAATTGCCGCCGTAGGTGGTGACGGTCTTGCCAGCGACCTCGATGATGCGGGTGACCAGCCGGTTCATGAAATCGCGGTCGTGGCTGGTCATCAGCAGCGCCCCCTTGAACTCGGAGACCAGCCACTCTTCAAGCCAGACGATCGATTCGACATCAAGGTGGTTGGTCGGCTCGTCGAGCAGCAGCACGTCGGGATTGAGTGTAAGAATACGAGCCAGGGCGATGCGCATTTTCCAGCCACCACTGAAGCTCTCCACCGGGCGGCCATACGCGTCCGGGCCAATGCCGAGACCGGTGAGCACCGCCTGGGCGCGGTTTTCCAGATCGTAGCCGTCGCGATGTTCGAATTCCTCCTGGGCATCCCCGTAGCGTTCGAGGAGAGCCGCCAGCGCGTCATCGGCCATCGGCTCGCTCATGGCCGCCTCCATCGCCTTGATTTCCGCGCCGAGGGCCATCGTCCGGGCGGAGGCGGCCATCACCTCCTCCAGGGCCGAGCGGCCCGACATCTCGCCGACGTCCTGCGAAAAATAGCCGATAACCGTTTTTTTCGCGCAGCTGATCTCGCCGCTGTCGGGCTGTTCCTCGCCGGCAATCAGGCGGAAAATAGTCGTCTTGCCGGCGCCGTTGGGGCCAACCAGACCGCTGCGGCTGCCGGGGAGAATCTGAAAGCTGGCATTCTGGAAAAGGATCTGCGCGCCATGCTGTTTGCTGATGCCGGTCAGGTGGATCATGCGGAAACTCCGAAGAAAAAGTCCCGCACTGTTAACACGGAGGGGCGGCCGAGCGCAAGTCTATTCTGTATGCTGGGGAGCCGCATTCACCGGCCCGGCACCGGCCATCCTCCGGAGCGGGACTGTTGCCTCTTGCCTCTTCTTTTTATTTATGATATCAGGACTTCAACTCATTCATCCCGCCCTCCCCCTCCGGCGCCTCTGGACGCCCCCAACCACGTTGCAAACGACAGGTAGTGTATATGCAGACCTTCGAACGAATCGCCCTCCAGGTCCCAACCCTGCTGTTGCCGAGAACGGACATCGACCTGAGCAAATGGGCGGTGATCGCCTGCGACCAGTACACCTCCGAACCCGCTTACTGGGAAAAGGTGAAGGAACTGACTGCCGGCCACCCTTCGACCCTCGACCTCACCTTCCCCGAGGTCTACCTGGAGGATCCGGACAGCGAAGAGCGCATCCGGCGCATCAACCGGGAGATGGAACGCTACCTGGCCGAAGGGATCCTGGTGCCGCAGAAACCCGGCTTTCTGCTGGTCGACCGGCAGACGCAGGCCGTCCCCTCGCGCAAGGGACTCGTCGTCGCCCTCGACCTGGAGCAGTACGACTACCGGGAAGGTGCCCAGTCGCTGATCCGCGCCACCGAGGGAACTATCCTCGACCGGCTGCCGCCGCGCATTCGGGTGCGCGAGCAGGCGAGCATCGAACTGCCGCACATCATGGTACTGATCGACGATCCGCAACAGACGGTGATCGAGCCGCTGTTCGCCCGGGCCCGAGAAACAGTCTACGACTTCCCGCTGATGCTTGGTGGCGGCCATATCCGGGGCTACCGGGCGGACGACGCCGACAGCATTCAACAGGTCGCCACTGCTCTTGAACGCCTGGCCGACCCGGACCAGTTCGCCCGCCGCTACGACGTCGAAGGACGACCGGTCGTTCTCTACG
>DATBML010000152.1:0-2992 GCA_036554885.1 Desulfuromonadales bacterium | reverse complement strand
CGCCAGCCAGGGAAACGGAGCCGGTGACCGTCATGCCTGTCGCAGAACGGGAGACGGCGCCTGAAAACAGCGACCAGCGTCCTCCGGGCGCGTCGCCGGAAGTTTTCCTGATCCCCGCTGCCCTGACTGCCGCCGTGCCGGTCCAGGCGAGGGTGGTGGCCTGCCGGGACATCATCCGCTATGCCTGGGAGGTCAACGGACGGCTGGTCGAGGGGGCTGATGATCCGGAGCTTAGGCCGGAGTTCTACCGCCGCGGCGACGAAGTTGCCGTCCGGGTGACCTGTGGTAAATTGACCACGACGGTTTCGACCCAGGTACGAAACACCGCTCCGACCATCATCAGCGTCCCCTTCAAGAATCCCCAGGTCACCAGCGGCCAGGAGATCGCTGTGCTGCCCGAGGCACTTGACATTGACGGCGATTCCGTCGAGTTTCGCTACCTCTGGTCGGTTGACGGCGAGGAGATGCCGTGGATCAACGAGCCGGTTTTGCCGAGCGAACACGTGCGGGCCGGCCGGGAGATCGCATTGACGGTGATTCCTTATGACCGGGATAACGAAGGCCCTGCCTACGCCGGGGCGGCCTTTGTGGTTCCCAATGCTCCCCCCCGGTTTGTCACCTCGCCCGTCTCCAGCTTTCAGGTCGAGAACTACGTTTATGCGGCCAACGCGGTCGACCCAGACGGAGACACCTTGACCTACCTTCTGGAGGCGGGGCCTGCCGGCATGAGCATCGACCCTCAGACGGGCGCGGTCTCCTGGCGCATCGATGCCGGAACCGTCGGAGAGCACCGCATCCGCATCGTTGCCGAGGACCCCGGTGGGTTGCAGGCCCGGCAGGAATACACGCTGAATTTGAAAAGTCAGGAGTGATCGGGTGACGGAAACGGAAAAGGGTTTCACCCTCATGGAAGTGCTTATCGTCATCGCCATTGTCGGCATCCTCGCGGCGATGTCTCTGCCGAGTCTTACCTCATGGATCCAGAATGCCAAGTACCGCGAGACGGCGCGGGAGATGTTCTCTCTGGCACAGCAGGCAAGAGCTCTGAGCATTTCCCGCAATCTTGAACACCGCGTCAGGTTTGATCTGGACAACAAACGTTATCGCCTGGAGCGGGGAGATCGGCCGGCGAACAGCGGGACCTGGACATCGGTAGTGGACTGGATCGCCTTCCCTGACTTTGCTGTTATCAAACGTACCAACGACTGTGATCAGACAAGTGGCACGGCCGATTTTTCCTTCAATCCCAATGGCAGCTCAAACTCCACTTATGTCTGCATCATGGAAGCGAGCAATCCGACGGTTCGCAGGTTTCTGGTGGGCATTTCTCACTGGAGTACGGGGCGGGTTACGATTACCAAATAGGGCTCTTTTCAGAATCAGGCAACAACATCACAGGCCGGAGATCTTCCTTTGCGGCCTTTTTATGTTTCTCGGATGGAGAGGCTGCATGCGTCGTTGGGGCCTGTTGATTCTGCTGCTGGCGATCTGGACTCCGGCCGGGACGGTTTGTGCCCAGGGCGATGCGAGCCGTCTGTATCGGCAACTGGAGGCGGCCTCCCTTGAAGTCCTGGTCGAGGGGCGCCTGAGCGGCAGCGGCTGGTTCGCTGCCTCGCACGGTCTTGCGGTGACTGCCGCCCATGTGATCAAGGACCGGGGTCGAATCGAGGTACTGTCGCCGGTCGCGGGGAGATTGAAGGCCAGGCTGGTGGCAACGGATCTCGGCCACGATCTTGCCCTGTTGCTGGTGGAGCGATCCGGAGACCATTTCCCATACCTGGACCTGGCCTCCACGGCGCCGGTGCTCGGCGAGAACCTGTATCTGTTCGGGTCGCCACTCTTCCGCCATGGCCTGCTTGTCACCGGCGGCCTGGCGAAAGAAGAGACCCAGTTCGAATGGAATGACAGAAACCACTGCTATACCGAAGTCCATGCCCTGTCGGCCATGACTCCCGAAGGTTTCTCCGGTGGGGCATGGGTCAACGCGAAAGGGGAGGTTGTCGGTGTGCAGGGCGGCATGATGTCGTGGAAGGGTGCACTCATGGGGATAGCCTTCATGAGCCCGGTGGAACCTGTCGCGCGGTTGTTGAATGACAAAAGGACGGGGGAAACCATCTCGCTGGGTGCCATGTTTTCGGAGCCATGGGAAAGTCCGGCTGCTGCTACGACTTCTCCGGAACCGGAGGGCCTGCTGGTGAGCCAATTGGTATCGGGAGGGCCACTGGCTGCGGCGGGGATTCAAAAAGGTGATGTCCTGCTCGCAGTAAACGGGCAGAGGGTCCGTTACCGCGACCAGCTATTGCGGCTGGTCCGCCGGAACCAGGCCGGCACGCAGGCGATGCTGACGATCAGAAACAGGGAGGGTGCAGTCTGCGAGGTCAGAGTCGAGCTGCACCCCCGCGAAAATTATTGATCGTTGTTCCGTTTCGCCCCGCCGGCCAAGGCGCCCGCCAGTTCTCCAACGGTGCTCTTCCCATCGCCGCGAATTCCATCGGTTGGCCCCTCCTGGCGCCCCTTTCACCTTGCCTCCCTCTTCCCTTTTTCCCCTTGCAACCCCTTCGGCGAATTGCGTATAGTGTTGCCTTCGCAACCGTCGCAGGAAAGGGATTTTTCCGGACATGGCCAAACTCGTCCCGTTTCGTGGTCTGCGTTACAGTTCTTCCCGCATCGATGATCCCGCCAGCGTCATGGCTCCCCCTTATGATGTCATCTCGCCTGCCCTGCAGGAGGAGCTTTATCGGCGCAGCCCCTTTAACGTGGTGCGTCTCATTCTTGGCAGAACCGAGGAAGGGGACAACGAAACGAGCAATCGCTACACCCGGGCCGCTGCGGATTTCCAGCAATGGCAGCAGGAAGGCATTCTGGTCCGGGATCCCGAGCCCTCCATCTATCTCTACGACCAGGAATACTCTCTCGAAGAAGGCGACGCCGTGGTGCGCCGCGGGTTTATCGCCCTCAGCCGGATCGAGGAATTTACCTCCGGCGTGGTCAA
>DATBML010000125.1:0-3270 GCA_036554885.1 Desulfuromonadales bacterium | reverse complement strand
GGATGCAGGACGCTATCGATCTGCCGCACCTGCGTTGCCGTTCCGGGGTCGGTCGCCATCGGTGGCCGCATGGTCTGGATCAGGCGGGTCGATACACTGACCGTCCCGCCGTCCGGTGTGAATTTGATGGCATTGCCTACCACGTTGCTGATGACCTGGGTCAGTCGGTCGGGGTCGCACATCAGGGCCGGCAGCGCCGACCCCAGGTCGAGCGCCAGAGACTGCTTGCGCTGGGAAAAAAAGAATTCGAGCTCCTTGACCGCCTTGCGGATCACCTCGTTGAGGTCCTCCCGGCGCCGGCGCAGGCGCAGGCGCCGGCTGTCGAGCATGGAAACATCGATCATGTCGCGAACGATGTTGGAGAGCCGCTCGGCGGCATCGGCGATATATTGCGCCATGGTCAGCACCGTACTGTCCACCTTGGAGGACATCTCGCCAAGAATGAGTTCCGAGTAACCGATGATCACCGTCAGCGGTGTTTTGAGCTCATGAGAGGCCACGCCGAGGAACGAATCCTTCATCTGGTTGAGCCGCTCCAGCTCCCGGGTGCTCTTTTCCAGGTTCTCCTTGATTTCCCGTTCACGGGTGACATCGCGGATGATGGACTGAACCATGCGCTTGCCGTGCCGGCCGAGGACCGGCGAGCCGCGTACCCAGCCGATGACGCGCCGATGGTCCGTCGGATGCAGAAAATGGACTTCCGCCTCCATCGACTCCCCCCGCAGGACCCGCTGATGCATGTCGTACTGCGACTCGAGATCATCGCTGCCGAGCGACTCCAGTACCGAGAACAGGTTGCGCCCTTCCACCTGCTCGCGGCTGATGCCGAAGAATGACTCGCCGGCCTTGTTGATCAACACCAGCCGGTCTTCATCGTCACTGACCAGAATGGCGTCACTGGCGTCTTCCAGCAGGGAACGGTACATTTCGCGGCTGCGACCCAATTCGGCACTGATCTTCTCCTGGCGCTCATAGGAGTCCTGCAGCTCCTTGTTGGTTTCCTCGAGTTCGCGATAACCAAGCTGGAGCTTTTCCTCGCGATCCTGCAGTGAATTGGCCATTTCCTGGAGGGCCGCACCCAGTTCGTTGAAATCCCGGGTCGTCATCGACGGCACGGCCACCTTGAAATTGCCCCCGGCGATTTCCCTGGCAATCGAACTGAGTCGGGAGATCGGGCCGATCAGGTCACGCTTGGTGAACAGGACAACAAGCGTGAAAACGATCAGAAAGGCGACTCCCAGAATAATCACGGAGCGCTGGAAAGCCTTGGTGGTGCGCTCGTCGAGAACGGTTTCCGGGAAACCAATACGGATACGCCCTGCGAGACGGCCATCGGCGGTGTGAATCGGCTCGGAAACGTCGTAATACCGTCCCTGCCCCGGAAAGTTCAGAATGGCGGTCGATCGGTTAACGGTGGAGACGAACTCGATGCCGTTCGTCAGGTGAAAGGAAGGATCGCTGGCATAGAGAGGGGTCCCCATCGTGTCTTCGATGAGGGCATAGCTGATTTCGGTATCGGTCCGGACAATCTCCTGGCAGCGGACATTGATCCCCTCCATGTCCGCAAGGGGAATGCCGAGCCCCAGAACGTTCTCTACGGACATCCGCAGCCCGGACGCCAGGCTCTGGCAGCGCAGGATGATGCCGTCACGATAATCGCGACGGAACCCCTCGATATTCAGTCCCGTATTGACCGCGATTGCCAGGGTCAGGAGCAGAAAGGCGAATATCAGTATCCGCTTTTCAAGGGTGGCTTTCATCCGTTTGCGAGCCGTCTGCAAGAAAGAGGAAAACTCTTCTCACGGAACGGCAGGGGCATACCCTGCCGGTTGATTTCCATTCATTATACTGTAGTCTGTCACTGCAGTGATGCGAAGCCATGGATATCCCCGACTGACCCAGCCGGATCCATCCTGATGACAATCGCAATTAGATAGCATATCACCTGCGAAAGGGCAACTGCCCTTTCTGGCTTATCCCGAAAAAGGGTTGACGCTCCGGAACCGATTCGTTATCATTCCGAACCACGAAACCCTGAAGAATTCAGGGGTGTTCATTCATTCTGTGCGGGGCATTCCCGGCATTCCCTTTGGACGGAGGAGACGACTCAATGGCGGCCAAGGTTGCGATCAACGGATTCGGTCGAATCGGACGTAATGTCTTTCGCGCCGCACACGGAATTTCAGACATCGAAATCGTGGCCATCAACGACCTGACCGATGCCGCCACCCTCGCCCATCTGCTCAAGTACGACTCGGTTCATGGCACCTTCGCTGCCGAGGTGCGCAGCGACGGCGAGTCACTGGTCGTCGACGGCAAAACGATCCGGGTGCTCAAGGAGAGGGATCCCGCAGCCCTGCCCTGGAACCAGCTCGGCATCGATATCGCCATCGAATCGACAGGTCACTTCACCCATCGCGAGGGGGCCGAAAAACACCGGCAGGCCGGAGCACCCAAGGTCGTCATCAGCGCCCCCGGCAAAAACGTCGACATCACCATCTGCATGGGGGTCAACGAGACAAACTACGACCCGGCCGCTCACCACCTCGTCTCCAACGCCTCGTGCACAACCAACTGCCTCGCCCCGGTGGCAAAGGTGCTGCTGGAACAGTTCGGCATCGTCAAGGGTCTGATGACCACCGTCCATTCGTACACCAACGACCAGCAGATTCTCGACCTGCCGCACAAGGACCTGCGCCGGGGCCGGGCCGCCTGCCTGTCGATGATCCCCACCACCACCGGTGCCGCCAAGGCTGCCGGCCTGGTGCTGCCGCAGCTCAAAGGCAAGCTCGACGGCATGGCGGTGCGGGTGCCGACGCCCAATGTCTCACTGATCGATCTGGTCGTCGAAACCGAGAAGCAGACCACCGTCGAAGAGGTCAATGCCGCGTTGAAGGCAGCCGCCGAGGGATCGCTCAAGGGGATCCTCGAGTATTGTGAGACCCCCCTGGTATCGCGCGATTTCAACGGCAACCCCGCCTCCTCGATCATCGACGCCCTGACCACCAACGTCATCGGCGGCAACATGGTCAAGGTCATCTCCTGGTATGACAACGAATGGGGCTACTCCAACCGACTGCTCGATCTGGTCCGGTACGTGGCCAGGAAATAACGGCTTCCATGTTCTTATTGAGGGCAGGATCACAGGATCCTGCCCTTTGCTTTCAGCCTAGAGGAGAATGAATGTCATGCATGAGAAAATGACCGTCAAGGATCTGGATCTCAAGGGGAAAAAGGTTTTCTGTCGGGTCGATTTCAACGTCCCTCTCG
>DATBML010000124.1:0-4234 GCA_036554885.1 Desulfuromonadales bacterium | reverse complement strand
CGCTATGTTTCAATCATGGAAGTTGGCCCGGACGGGAGGCTTCGGTCGCTTTCCTTCGAATCCCACATCATCAAGGGAGAGGGCAGCGAACGCAGCGACACGACTCGTCTCTACACCTTCGATCATGGCAAGCACCAGGTTCGTTACCAGCGGGCCCGCAAGGAGAAGTTTTACAAGGATGAGATTTTGCCGATGTCCCGGCAGGCTCCGCCAAACGACATCCTGACCGCCTTCTACAATTTTCGGGCGGGTTTTTTCGGCCCGGTCAAACCGGGTAGCAGCTATACCATCCCTACTTTCAGCCGCAAGGGGAATGAGGATATCCAGATCGAGATACTGAAGGAGGATGAGCGGCCTTCCGGCCCCTTTTTCCCCCCGGGGGGACTTCTCGGCCGTGCTATCCTCGACGAGGAGATTCTGGATACAAAAGGCGGGACGGTTTACGTCTGGTTCGACGACCTCGGTCGTCCCCAGCGGGGGATCGTGGAAAATGTCATCGGTATTGGCAATGTGCGCGGGAAAGCGCGTGAATAAATAGCTCAAATAGCGAGGAAAGCAGCGACACCATGAGCAGCAGCACCATTTATGTGATCGGCCATAAAAATCCCGACACCGATTCGATCTGCAGTGCCATCGCCTACGCTCGCCTGCGCTGCCGGCAGGGGCGGGAAAATGTCCAGCCGGCCAGGGCCGGCAACGTCAACCGGCAGACGGAGTTCGTGCTCGAAGAGCTTGGCGTGCCGCTGCCCCAGCTGCTTGTGGACGTCTATCCACGGGTCCGCGACGTGGTCGGCACCCAGGTCATCACCATCGATCGGGAGGCCCCGCTGGCACGGGCGCTGGAGCTTTTTCACCAGCACAGTGTGCGGTTGCTGCCGGTGATCGACCGGAACCTCGAGCCGATGGGGCTGCTGGTCCTCAAGCGGGTGGCGGAGAGATTTCTGATTCCTGGCCGGGAGCAGGATCTGCGCAAGGTGTTCGCCTCCCCCGCTTCCATCCGCGACTGCCTCAGGGCGACTGCCCTGCACCTGGTGGCGGAGGAGTCGGTGGAGGAACTCGATCTTTACGTCGGGGCGATGGCGTCGGCCACCTTCCACCGGAAGATGGAAGGGCTCGATCCACGCCATATCGTTCTCATTACCGGCGATCGGGAGAACATCCAGCGCAAGGCGGTGGAACTCGGCGTGCGGGTGCTGATCGTCACCGGCAGCCTGCCGGTGACGGAGGAGATTCTGGCCCTGGCCCGGCAGAACAGCGTGACCATACTCTCGACCCCTTTCGACACAGCTAACAGTGCCTGGCTGACACGACTTGCAACACCCGTGCATTGTCTGCTGAAGGAGGGTTTCGAAATGATCGGCCTGCAGGACCGTCTCGACGACCTGCGTCTCAAGCTGCTGCACAGCCGGGACCCCGGGGTGATCGTACTCGATGGCGCCGGCAGGGTGTCGGCCGTGGCGACCAAGAGCAATCTGCTTACGCCATCTGCAGTCAAGCTCATTCTGGTCGACCATAACGAGCTCTCCCAGGCGGTCGCCGGTGCCGACAAGGTGGAGATCCTGGAGGTAATCGACCACCATCGGCTGGGAAATTTTCACACCGATCATCCCATCCGTTTCATCAATCAGCCGCTGGGCAGTACCTGTACCCTGGTTGCCACCCTTTATCGCCAGGCCGGCATCGAACCCGACCCGAGTACGGCCGGCCTGATGCTGGCAGGGCTGCTTTCGGACACGGTTATTCTAAAGTCGCCAACCGCCACCCCCATCGACCGGGAGATGGCGGATTGGCTTGCCGAGCGGGCCCGGCTCGATTATCAGGAATTTGGCCGCCGCATTTTCGCCGCCGGCAGCACTCTGGCCGCCTACCCGAGTGTCCGGGACCTGATACTCGGGGATTTCAAAGAATATACCGCCGGCGAGCGCTGCTTCGGCGTGGGGCAGGTAGAGGTGGTGAGCTTCCACGAGTTCCACTCCATGAAGGAGCGCATCGCCGTCTGCCTGGAGGAACTCATGGAGGAACGTCGTCTCGACGTGGCCGGACTGCTGGTCACCGACATCGTCCAGGAGACCAGCCTGCTGCTGGTCCTGGGGGCGAAGGAGCTTCCCTACCTGATCGGCTATCCCCAAATCGAGGAGAATCTTTTCGAACTCAAGGGGGTACTTTCCCGGAAAAAGCAGCTTGTCCCTCACCTGCTGAAGGTGCTCAAGGGGTGAGAGGCACGAGGCAAAAGTGCAAGGCGAGAGATACGAGGCAGCGGCAGGTTTGTAACCTGCCCCTACGGCGTTTTGGCAAGGAGGGTGGAAAGTCCCTCGGGGGTGGTCACAGGCGGGAGGCAGGTCTGGTCCCGGCAGACCCAGGCTGTGGCTTGTCCTTCGACGGGGCCTTTCCCCTGGACGATCGGTGCGAGATGCTCGAGTTGTGTATCCCCTGCCCCGTAAACGATGGCCTGTGTCCGCGGCAGGAAATGCCTTCGCAGCTCGGCGAGAAACTTCTGCGGCGGATTTCCGTCTGCCCCCGGAACCAGGATGACCTCCGTTTTCGGCCCCAGCGCATAGTCGAGGGCGACGAGCAGTTGGGCGTAGGCGGCAGGGTAGCGGTTCACTTGATCGAGGCTGGCCGCAAGCATCTCCTCTCCTCTTGCCTCCATGACCGTGTTGCCGGTGAGGCGACCCAGGCGCAGCAGGTTGAGGGCCGCCACTGACGTGCCGGAGGGGATGGCGCCGTCCTGCAGGGAGCGGCCCCGTATGAGGACCGTTTCGGCATCGGCACCGGTGTCGAAAAGGCCTCCCTGACCGTCGTCGAAGAGTTCAAGCATGGATTCGGTCAACCCCCGGGCCGATTCCAGATAATGGCTCTCGAAGCCGGCCAGGAAGAGCTCGGTCAACCCCCAGCCGAGAAAAGCATAATCCTCGAGGAAGGCTGGAATGGCCGCTTCACCCAACCGCCAGCGGCGCAGAAGTCGCCCGTCAGTCCGCCGCAGGTTGGCGAGAACGAAATCCGCTGCCCGGCTCGCTGCTTCGATCAACTCGCCTTCGTTCAGCGCGGTGCCGGTCCGGGCCAGGGCGGCGATCGCCAGTCCGTTCCAGCCGGCGATGATCTTGTCGTCGCGGTGGGGGCGCTCGCGCTTTTGGCGAGCCGCAAACAGTTGCCGTCGTCCCTCGGCGAGGAGGTCGGCCAGATGCCCGGGATCGACGCCGACGCGTTTAGCCAGGGTAGCTATATCCTCTTCCAGGTGCGGAATGCTCTTCCCCTCGAAGTTTCCCCCCTCGCTGATGTCGTAGCTGCGGCAGAAGACCGTACCGAGTTCCTTGCCGAGAATCTCCATGACCTGTGCCTGGCTCCAGAGATAAAAGGTCCCCTCGGCTCCTTCCGAGTCGGCATCCTCGCCGCAATAGAAACCGCCTTCCGGATGGCCCAGGTCGCGCAGAACGTAGGCGAGGATTTCCCTGGCGGCCTGCGCGTAGAAGGAATCCTGCGTGACAAGCCAGGCATCGATGTAGGCGCTGGCCGCCAGCGCCTGATCGTAGAGCATTTTTTCGAAGTGAGGCACCAGCCAGCGGGCGTCGACCGAATAGCGGTGCAGGCCGAAACCGATCTGGTCGAAGATTCCGCCCAGGCGCAGGTGCTGCAGAGTCTGCAATGCCATGGTCCTGGCTTTCTCCTCATCCAGTCGCTGCCAGATTCTCAGCAGCAGCGAGAGATTGTGCGGAGCCGGGAACTTGGGAGCATTGCCGAATCCGGCATCATCCCGGTCGAAGGTCTGCACGTACTGCTCGAAGGCATTCTGCAGGGGAGTGTCGGAGAGCGGTCGCCTGGTCGTCCCCCCTTGGTCGAGGCGAAGCAGCGCCTGCTGGACTTCTTCGCCTGTTTGCAGCAGTCGCGCCCGGTCGGTGAGCCAGAGCTCGGCGATTTTCTCCAGGAGGGTGATCAATCCGGCCATCCCCATGCGCGGTGTTCTGGGGATGTAGGTGGCGGCGAAGAATGGTTTTTTCTCTGGCGTCAGGGCAAGGTTGAGTGGCCAGCCTCCGCTGCCGGTCATCATCTGGCAGACGGCCATATATGTGTTGTCGAGGTCCGGGCGTTCCTCCCTGTCGATCTTGATGGCGATGAAGTGACGATTGATGACCCGGGCGACTTCCTCGTCCTCGAAGGATTCGTGGGCCATGACGTGACACCAGTGGCAGGTGGAGTAGCCGATGGAGATAAAGACGGGTTTGCCTTCATCCCTTGC
>DATBML010000115.1:0-7880 GCA_036554885.1 Desulfuromonadales bacterium | reverse complement strand
TGAGAGGGGCAGATCGTTCACGCCGCACTCGAAGGCGTTCGCCAGGGCGACGGCGATCTGGATGGCGCTGTAGGCATCGTTGCACTGGCCGACGTCGAGCAGGCGCGGAATGCCGCCGATATCGCCGAGGTCGAGCTTATTGAAGCGGTACTTGCCGCAGGCCAGCGTCAGGATGACCGTGTCCTTCGGGGCCTGCTCGACGAACTCGGTGTAGTAGTTGCGCCCCGATTTGGCACCGTCGCAGCCGCCGACGAGGAAGAAGTGGCGGATGGCACCGGCCTTGACCGCGTCGATCACCTTGTCGGCAACGCCGAGGACAGCGTTGTGGCCGAAGCCGGTGAGAATTTCCTGGCCGGGGTTCTCGTCAAAGCCTTCACCTTCAAGGGCTTTGTTGATGACCGCGGAAAAATCCCAGCCGTCGATGTGCTTGACATCCGGCCACTGGACCAGACCCCAGGTGAAGAGACGGTCCTTGTAGCTGTCGGCCGGCTTCTGGATGCAGTTGGTGTTGAAGATGATGGCGCCGGGGAAATTGACGAACTCCTTGGCCTGATCCTGCCACGCGCCGCCGAAGTTGCCGGCCAGGTGAGCGTACTTCTTCAGGCCGGGATAGCCGTGGGCGGGGAGCATTTCGCCGTGGGTGTAGATGTTGATCCCCTTGCCCTCGGTCTGCTTGAGCAGCTCTTCGAGCATGCGCAGGTCGTGGCCGGTGACAAGGATCGCCTTGCCCGCCTTGGTGCCGAGATTGACCGGGGTCGGCACGGGGTGACCGTAACGGTCGGTGTGGGCCTTGTTGAGCAGTTCCATGGTGACCAGGTTGATGCGGCCGCACTCCATTGCGAGGCCGACGAAATCCATCAGGCCGAGGCTGGGGTCGAGGGTTGCCGCCAGCGCCTTGTGGGTAAAGGCGTAGATTTCGTCGTTCTCGGCGCCAAGGGTGAGGGCGTGGTCGGCATAGGCGGCGTAACCCTTGATGCCGTAGATGATGATCTCCTGAACGCTTTTGACGTCCGGGTCGATGGCGTCGCTCTTGAGGCCGTGCGCTTCGCCCTGCTGGACCAGACCAGCCAGGTCGGCGGCCGGCTGCCACTGCGCGGCGGCGGGGATGGAGCCGGTGACCGCGCCGGCAAGAACCTTGGCCTTATCCTTGACCGCGGCGCCCTTGCGGATGATCTTCTCGATCGCCGCGGCGTCGAAGTCGACGTTGGTGACGGTGGTAAAGAGTCCCTCGATCATGAAACGGTCGATCCCGGAATCCTTCTTTCCGGCCTTGCGCGCCTCGTTAGCCCAGAAGGCGATGCCTTTCAAGCTGTAGACGAGCAGGTCCTGCAGGGCGGCGACATCCGGCTGTTTGCCGCAGACGCCGATCTTGGTACAGCCCGTTCCCTGGGCGGCCTGTTCACACTGGTAACAGAACATGTTCTCCTCCTTGCTGGTGGTGTGGGGTTTGTTCTTGGACATTCCCAGAAATTCCCAAATGCTTTTCATCGATGCTCCTTGAAGGGGTCCATTCAATGGACCTCCCGGTTGGTTTCGCGGCCAGGTAAGGTATAATTTTTTTGTATTGACCCTGCAGCGTGAGCCCACGATACTGGTTCCGCCTGATTGCAACCTTGACCTCGGTCAAAAGAACAAAAATGTCGAAAATTTTCTGGAGTGGTGATGCCCTCCCCCCATCGCAGATACTGGCTGCTAAAATCTGAACCGGAATGCTTCTCCCTCGCTGACCTTGCCGCCAGCCCGAACGGCGTCAGCCACTGGGACGGCGTGCGCAATTACCAGGCTCGCAACCTGCTGCGGGACGAGATCGCTGTGGGCGACGGGATCCTCATCTACCACAGCAACATCGCCGAGCCGGCCATTGTCGGTATCGCCGGTGCGGTCAGCAAGGGATACCCGGATCACACCGCCCGCGATCCGCGGTCCGACCATTTCGACCCGCGGGCCAGCGACGAAAACCCCATCTGGTACATGGTCGACGTTCAGTACCTTGCCACCCTGCCGCAGCCGCTGACGCGGGAGCATCTGCGCCGGCACCCGGTGCTCGCGCAGATGGAGGTGCTCAAAAAGGGAAACCGCCTTTCGGTGCAGCCGGTGACCGATGAACAGTGGCGAACGATCCTTGATTTGTCCGCAATGGACGACCCGCTGGCGACTCCGTTGCCGGGAGGAAGGAAGAGATGAAGAAAACTTTTCGTGTACTGGGGATCATCTTCGCCATTCTGGTTCTGCTAATCGTGGTATTGACCGTTGCCGCCAGAATCCTGATTACCCCTGAAAGAATCCGAGCGACGGTTTTGCCGATGGCCAAGGAAGCCCTGCACCGTGAGGTCGAAGTCGGCGAGATCAACGTCAGTCTCTTCCGCGGCATTACCCTGCACGATCTGAACGTTCGGGAAACCGACGGAAAGGAATCGTTCGTCTCTGCCGACCAGGTGGTTCTGCGCTACCAGTTCTGGCCACTGCTCTTCAAACGGGTCGTAATTGACGAAGTTCGGCTCGAGGCACCCCGCATCCGGATCGAGCGGCAGGCTGACGGAAGTTTCAGCTTCAGCGATCTGCTTCCGGCAGACAAGGCAGCCTCCGGCGCCGGGGAACCCGCACGGCCTGAACCGTCAGGCGAATCGTCCATCGACCTGCTCGTCTCGGAAGTGACGATCAGGGATGGTCTGGTCGTTTTTCTCGACCGGGTCATCAACCCCACAGCGCCTCTCGAATACAAGCTCGAAAGCCTCAGCCTCACCGCCAGCGACATTTCCCTGCAGAAGGATTTCCCTTATTCTCTTCAGGGCAGAATCAATGGCTCCCCTCTGGAAATCACCGGCAAGGTCAATGCTGCCAGCCGCAGCGGGCAGGCCAGCGTGCGCCTCGATGATCTGGACGTGACCGTCTTCTCTCCGTATTTCGCCGAGAAATTGCCGGGCAAGCTCGGCTCCCTCAAGCTCAAGCTTGATCTGACGGCCGATGGCAGTGCCGAAGCGGTTACATCCAGCGGTCGCATCGAAATGAAGCAGATCGACATCGTTCTCGATGCGCTGAATGATGCTCCCCTGCGCGACGCCAACGTTTCCCTCGATTACAAGCTCAAGGCCGATCTTGCCCAGAAACGTCTGGCCTTCGAAGAGGCGAAGGCGGCATTCAACGGCATACCGCTGCTGATCTCCGGGACTGTCGAGAATTATGCCGCAGCGCCGGCTATCGATCTGCAGGCCACCATCATCGACCTGGACCTGCGCCAAGCGCTTGCCGCCCTCCCGCCAGCCCTGGTAAAGGGGGTGAAGGACATGGACCCGGCCGGAATCGTCAACCTCACCGCGCATCTGATCGGACCGGTGGACAAGGGGGCAGAACTGCTGCGTGAGGCGGAGGTTCGCCTCAATGGCGTCCAGGCCAATGTCGGCGGCCTGCGCCCGGCTATCAGTGGACAGCTCGATCTTCGGGGCGACACGCTTGTATCGCGCGACCTGACCATGGTTGCCGGCGACAACAAGGCGGCAATCGAGCTCAAGGCAAGCAATCTTTTTGGCCGGCCGATCAACGTCAGCAGCCGGATTACCTCGGAGCGGTTCAATCTCGAACCGCTGCTGCAGGGAGCGGCGGCCCCGGTCGCGGCCCCGGTCGCGGCGGCCACGCCGCAGCAACCGAAGGCTCCCACGGCGCCTGCGATGGAACCCGGACCCTTCGATCTCCCCCTGCGGGCCGACGGCAGTCTCCAGATCGGGCAGTCCTTTTACAAGGGGTTGACGGTCGACAATTTCGATCTGCGCTACCTTCTCGAGAAAAATATTTTGACTGTCGACCGGTTGAGCGGCAAGGTGGCCGGCGGCAGCTTCAACCAGACGGCCCGGATCGATCTGACAAAAAAGGGCCTGGACTACGCAACCCGACTTGTGCTCAAGGACGTGCAGGGCGAGAAGCTGGTCAATGCTTTTTTCCCGAAGGCTGCCGGAAGCGTTTTCGGAGCCATAAGTCTCAATGCCGATCTGAACGGCCGCGGCACCCTGCCGGAGACGCTGAAGCGCAACCTTTCCGGCAACGGGGCCTTCCAGATTGTCGATGGCAAGCTGACCGGTACCGGCCTGGTAAAAGGGCTCGCCGATTTTGTCAATCTAGAGGAACTGCGGACGCTAAACTTTAAGCAGGCGAAGGGTGCCTTTACCATAACCAACGGCAATGTGAGCCTGAACAGCGATTTTGCCGGCAGTGATGTGCGCTTCGCACCACAGGGGACGGTTGGCCTGGATGGTGCCCTTGACGTCGCCCTTGATTTGCGCCTCTCCCCGGCGCTGACCGGCAAACTCGACCGGCGCGGCAACGTTGCCCAGTACTTTACCGATGCCGAGGGATGGGGCCAGCTTCCACTCAAGGCGACCGGGACCCTCGGTGCCCCCCGGTTCACTCTTGACCCCTCCGCTGTCAAGGGCAAGGTCAAGGAAAAGGCCCGCGAGGAGATTGAAAAAAAGCTGCAGGAAAAGGTCTTCGACAAACTGGCACCGAAGGAAGGGGAGGATGGGTCCGGAGAGCCGGCCAAGCAGATGCTCGAGGAAGGCCTCAAGAAGCTCCTCGGGCGTTGACAGACGGATTCTCTTTGTGTTACTGCTTGCCAAAAATAGTCAAGGAGCCAAATGGTATGACAGGTTTAGATGATTTCAGCGGGTTCGAAGTGATCCGGGCGGCCATGGAGGTGGAAAAGAATGGCCACCGTTTTTATGCCGCCATGGTACAGAAAGCCAAGAGTCAGCTGGCAAGGGAGATATTCACCTGGCTGGCCCAGGACGAAGTGCAGCACCTGAAAACCCTCGAGAATCTGGTTCCGAAATACGAGGAAGGAGCCTTCTGGGAGGAGGAAGACCAGTTCCTGCCTTATTTGCGCCGTTTTTCCGACAGCGAGATATTCCCCTCTCCCGAACGTCTTGAGGCTGTTCTGCAGAAGGAGGATTCCGACATCGAAGCCCTCGACCTGGCCATCGAGGCCGAAGAGAAGTTCGCCGAGTATTTCCATGTTGCTGCGCAGAATGCCCGGACGGCCGAGGGAAAGGATGCCTTCTCCTGGCTTGCCGGCGAGGAAGACCGGCATGCGGCGGTTCTTAAAGAGCGGCGCAGCAGGCTGCTGGCGGTCGCCGCGGAATAGAGCAACTTGCACTCGAGCAATAAAGGGCGCCTGCAGGGGCGCCTTTTTTATTGAAAACGATGCCGTCAGGCCGGTTCCCGTTTACTTGACAGCACGCAGGCGCAGGTTAAAGTTGAAGTGCCGTTTTGCATAGGGACGCCGGGATAAGTGCCCTCTACCAGGGCCGTTACAGGAGGTGGTGATGAACGTATTTGATTTTGCCATCAAGATGGAACTGGACGGCAAGGCATTTTACGAGAATCTGGCAAAAGGGACGAATCTGGCCGGCCTGCAGATGATCTTCACTCGCCTTGCCGCCGATGAGCAGAAGCACTATGAAATTTTCCTGGCCCTGAAAGGTCAGACCCAGGCGACAGCCATGGAAGACACGACGGTTCTGGAACAGGCAAAAAACGTTTTCGAGAGACTCCTGGAGCAGAAGGAGACCCTCGGTCCCGTCAAGGGGGACCTGGAAGGATACCGTTACGCCATGAAGCTCGAGGCGGACAGCTTCCGACTCTATGAGGACGCGGCGCAAAAAGAGAAGAACCCGGAGGTGAAGAACCTTCTGTTGCGGATTGCCGGCGAGGAGCACAAGCACTTCTCCATCCTGGAGAATGTCTACGATTTCGTCAACGCCCCGAATCAGTATCTCGCCTGGGGCGAGTTCAGCAACATCGATGAATTCCGCCAGTTCGGCCGCGATGTCGATTGATAGCCCATGATTGGGGGGCAACAAACATCGGGCGGACGAGATCATCCACCCGTTTTTTTGTGTCCGGCATTTTCTTGGAAATCTGTATCCCGGTTGCCGACAGGAGCCGTGGCGTGAATGAGCTTCGAGAGCTTTTTCAAATTGGCCCGGTCCATCGGCCTGCCCGTGATGCTGCTCTTTGGAACCCGGTGCGTATCCTCCAACGGGTAGACGGTACATTCAATTTCGATTCCTGCCTCTTCCAGATAGATGTGAGGAAATTCGAGAAACTCGCCACCTTTTCGGATGCTGACCACTTCCGAGGTGAATGATACGTCGCGCTGTTTGAGGAAGGTCTCAACTTCTTCGGGAGACCGGGCAAACAGGTGCAGGTCGATATCGCTGCGTTCCGTTGCTGTGCCGTTCAGCACGGAGCCGACCAGAAGGGGATGAAACGGCGCGAGCATCTCCATCATCTTCAGCGCCAACAGCCGAAGCCGAAACAGCCGTTCGGGGAGAACCTCTTCCTCATGAAGCTCGAGCAGGCGGCGGAATTCGTTGTGGATTTCAGCGTTGGATGGCAGATGCGAGCCGAGGCACAGCGCCTTTTCAGAGCCAAAACGGTTGGCCGCCTTGCGTTTGGCATCCCGATATTCGCGGATGCCCTCCTCGTACATCAGCCGCGCCGCCTCTATGGCAATCATCTGTCGAATGCGATCCATCCCTTTCATGTGGTGCCAGTATAGCAGAGAATATTGCTTCAAACCGTAGGCGGGCCATGACGCAGCCCCTGGGGATGCATTAAGATGGAAGGCGGAATCGCTGCTATTCCAGAGGCCGTATCATGATCCGGATCGATGGTGCTGCAGGAGAGGGTGGGGGGCAGGTTCTGCGTAGTGCCCTGACCCTTTCTTTGCTGACAGGCAAACCCTTCGAGATTGTTCACATTCGGGCCGGTCGCCATAAACCCGGACTGATGGCTCAGCACCTGCGCGCCGTAGCGGCTGCTGCTGCGGTGGCAGGAGCTCGCGTCGAAGGAGCGCATCCGGGCTCGACAACCCTCGTTTTCGTGCCGACCGCCATTCGACCCGGCCATTACCGTTTCGAGATCGGAACGGCCGGCTCAACCTCCCTGGTGCTGCAGACAATCCTTCTTCCTTTGGCTTTTGCCCACGGAACATCGGCAATTGAGATCTCCGGCGGTACGCATGTCGCCTGGAGTCCATGCTTTCATTATCTTGAACTTCATTGGTTGCCGTATCTTCGGGAAATGGGGGTGGCCGCCGAACTGACGCTGGTCCGGGCCGGCTTTTATCCTCGCGGTGGGGGACAGGTCACAGCTCGCATTCGGCCTGCCAGTCTCTTGAGGCGTCTGTCGCTTGTCGAACGCGGCCGACTCACGAGGATCTTTTGCCTCTCGGCCGTCTCCCATCTGGATCAGAGTGTGGCAGAGCGTCAGAGCAGGGCGGCGCTGGCACGACTGGCCGGTTTGACCGGGCAAATTGAATTCCGGAATATTTCCCTGCCTGCGCCCGGCAAGGGGACGGTATTTCTCACTCTGGCCGAGTTCGAGCATGCAAGGTGCTGCTACTTTTCCTTGGGAGAGCGGGGGAAACCGGCGGAGCGAGTCGCCGGAGAAGCAGTCGATGCCTTTTTGGCCTTTCTCGATACCGATGGGGCGATTGACGAATTCCTTGCCGACCAACTGCTTCTCCCCCTGGCCCTCGCACAGGGCACCTCCGAGATGCGCACGGCCAGAGTGACTCCCCATCTGCGCACCAATGCCGAAGTCATTCACCGGTTTCTTTCGGCAAGGATTGAAATCATCGACATTCCCGGTGAGGGGGGACTGGTGCGCATCCAGGGTGACCCCGCTGTCCTCGGAGCGGATAAGGTGCAGGCGTGATTTCTCCTCCTGGATTCGTCATCTTCCATCACTGCCGAGAGGATATGCCCTAATGGTGAGGTTTTTATGAGAATCCCTGCATTAGGCTGCATCGAATCCCTTGCTGTTTATTCAAAGGAGCTTTCCGTATCATGCCGGACAACAGACAGAAGAAGCGCCATCGCAAACGG
>DATBML010000082.1:0-2240 GCA_036554885.1 Desulfuromonadales bacterium | reverse complement strand
CTCGCCGGCGGCGCCGACCTGCTCGGCCCCGAGGGGGTGGAGGCTCTTCTGCAAACGGTGCGGCAGCTGTCGACCCCGGAGCGCCCCTGCGGCGCCACGCTGCTCCTCGCCGGCCCGAACAGCTTCGGCGGGGCACTCCTCGCCGGAGCCGGCCCCGACTTCGACACCATTCTAGACGGCATCCTGGCCGGCGAAATCAAAGCCCTGGTCTGCCTGGAGGCAGACCCCTTCCGCGACCATCCCGATCCGGCCCGGGCCCGCACCGCTCTCTCCCGCCTGGCACTGCTGGTCGTCCTCGACGCCCTCCCCGGCGAGGCGGCGCAGCGGGCCGACATCTTTCTGCCGGCCACCGTCCCGGCCGAGGAGGCCGGCACCTTCGTCAACCACGAGGGGCGGATGCTCCCCTTCGCAGCCGTCTTCGCACCGGGGATTTCCATCCGCGAGACCGGCGGCGGCAACCATCCGCCGCGCAGCTACACCGGCGGCACCCCCGGCGACCAGCCCCGTCCCGCCTGGGCGATCCTCGCCGAGCTGCAGGATGAGTCTCCTTCGCTGCCGACGATCCGCAAAGAAATCGAGGCGCGCGACCCCCGCTTCGCCGGGCTGGCCGCCCTGGACCCCGAGGGTGAAGGCAGGCGGGTCACCGGCGGCGGCACTTCGGCCGGGGCGCCGGCGCCGCTGCCGCCCCACTGCGAACCGGGCGAAACCCTGCGCCTGTTGCCGGTCGAGACCCTCTTCGGCTCGGAGGTCCTCTCCAGCCTCTCGCCGCCGCTGGCCTCCGTCACCCCCGCACCGCACGTGCTGCTGCACGCCGCCGACGCTGCCCGTCTCGGCCTGGCCGACGGTGAGTCGGCCCGCCTGTCGACCGCCCTCGGCCATTTCGGCGTGAGGGTGAGGACGAGCGACTGCCTGGCGCCGGGTGTGGTCATCCTGCCGCGGCTGCGCGGCACCCCGATCGAGGTCTTCATCCCGGGAGCCGGCCACCTCGACTGCCTGATCGAGAAAGGGGGAACGGCATGAATGAACTGCTGATCACCCTTCTCATCATCCTGGCCAAGCTGGGGATCGTCTTCGGCGTCATCCTGACCCTGGCCGCCTACCTGGTGCTCGCCGAGCGCAAGATCCTGGGTCGCATGCAGCTGCGCTACGGCCCCAACCGGGTCGGACCCTTCGGCCTGCTGCAGCCGCTGGCCGACGTGATCAAGATGTTGACCAAGGAGGACGTCGTTCCCGACCAGGCGGACAAGTGGATTTTCCTGCTCGCCCCGGGGCTGGCGGCGGTCACCGCCCTGCTCGCCTTTGCCGTCGTCCCCTTCGGCCCGCCGCTGCATCTTTTCGGCCGGGAAATCCCGATGGTCGTCTGCGACCTCAACGTCGGCGTCCTCTACTTCCTCGGCCTCTCGTCGCTGGCAGTCTATGGTGTCGCCCTGGGGGGCTGGGCCTCCAACTCCAAGTATGCCCTGCTCGGGTCGATCCGCGGCCTGGCCCAGCTCATCTCCTATGAACTCTCCATGAGCCTGGCACTGGTGCCGGTACTGCTTTCGGCCCGCTCCTTCTCCCTCAACGACATCGTGATGGCGCAGCAGGGGCTCCCCTTCGCCGTCGTCCACCCCCTCGCCTTCCTCATCTTCCTGGTGAGCGTCGCAGCCGAGTCGAAGCGCACCCCCTTCGACCTGCCGGAGGCGGAGAACGAGCTGGTGGCAGGGTTCCACACCGAGTACTCGGGGATGCGCTTCGGCCTCTTCTTCGTCGGCGAGTACATCAACGTCATCATCCTCGGCGCGATGGTCACCGTCTTCTTCCTCGGCGGCTGGCTCGGGCCGGTGCTGCCGGGCGTCGTCTGGTTCACCCTCAAGGTGCTGGCGGTCGCCTTCTTCTTCATCTGGATGCGCGGCACCCTGCCGCGCCTGCGCTACGACCAGCTGATGCACTTCGGCTGGAAGATCCTCATCCCCCTGGCGCTGCTCAACATCGTGGTGGCGGGGGGGGTGATGCTCGCTTTGCGAGGTTAAAGGCGTCATTGGTCATTTGTAGAAAGGCCTCCGAACCAATGACCAATGACCAATGACAAAGGACGATTCATGAACCTTTGGCGAGATTTAAAAGGCACCGTCCAGCCCTTCTGGGTGACCCTGCGCAACCTGCTGCGCCGGCCGGTGACCATCCAGTACCCGGAGGAGAAGCGGACGCCCTATCCCCGCTACCGGGCGCGCATCGTCCTCACCCGCGACCCGGACGGC
>DATBML010000061.1:0-4121 GCA_036554885.1 Desulfuromonadales bacterium | reverse complement strand
GGAAGCCGGGGCGGTCCCCCGCTTGCGGGCTGAGGGGTATCGGTTGCGGCATGGACGGACCACCGTTATCGGTCGAGACGGTCGGCTCGGCCGGCGGGCAGCAGGAGGGGGAACCCGGGATGTCCGGCGCCGCTCCCGGCGGCGCTTTCGGCGGTCAACACCCTTCCTTGGCCCGGGGTTGCGGCGGGCAGGGAATGGCTGGAGGCGATGCTTTCACGCGAATCGATTTAAGTTTGAACTCTTTCACGACAGCTTCCCTGAAGGTGGCACCGATTGGTGCTGGCACGGAGCGAATCCGGGTTCAGACCGGCCGGCCGCCGCACTTGCTGAGAATCCTGTGGGCATGGCGAAGCATTCGCTCGGTGGTCTCCCAGCCAACGCACTTGTCGGTGACCGAGACGCCGTAGCGCAGCCGCGCCGGGTCGCCGAGGGACTGGTTCCCGTCCTCGAGGAAGCTCTCGATCATGACCGAGTTGATCGAGCGGTTGCCGCCGGTCACCTGTTCCATGACGTTGTGCAGGACCTCTTCCTGGCGGGTGTGGTCCTTGTAGGAGTTGGCGTGGCTGCAGTCGACCATGATCGCCTGGCTGAGTCCGGCGGCGGCCAGCATCTCTTCGGTCTTGAGGATGTCGGCGGGGAAGTAGTTGGGGCGGTCGTTGCCGCCGCGCAGGACGATGTGCACATCGGGGTTCCCCACTGTCTGGACGATGGAGGTGAGCCCGTCGTTGTTGATGCCGATGAAGCTGTGCGAGTGCAGGGCCGCCTTGATCGCGTCGATGGCGATCTGCAGGTTGCCGTCGGTGCCGTTCTTGAAGCCGACCGGGAAGGAGAGACCGCTGGCCATCTCCCGGTGGGTCTGCGACTCGGTGGTGCGGGCGCCGATCGCTCCCCAGCTGATCAGGTCGGCCAGATAGTGCGGGGTGATCGGGTCGAGCATCTCGCCGGCAATCGGCAGGCCCAGGTCGGTAATGGCGCAGAGCAGTCCGCGTGCCACGCCGAGCCCCTTGGATATCTGATAGGTGCCGTTGAGGTCAGGGTCGTTGATCATCCCCTTCCAGCCGATGGTCGTGCGCGGCTTCTCGAAGTAGACGCGCATCACCACGAACAGCTGGTCCTCCAGTTCCTGCGCCAGTTTCGCCAGACGCCCGGCGTAGTCGAGGGCCGCCTTGGGGTCGTGGATCGAACAGGGGCCGACCACCACCATCAGCCGGGCATCCCGGTTGCTGAGGATGTTGGAGATCTGCTCCCGGGAATGGGTGACGGATTCCGCCCCCCGCTCGTACAGCGGAAAGACCTGCTTAAGGTCCGCCGGAGCGATGATCGGGGTCAGGCCGCGGATGCGTAGGTTGCTGGTACGTTTCATGTCGATTCCCCTGTCGGTTCGATTTCATCAAAATGATCCCCTGCCGGACGGCCGGGAAGTCATTCTCCAGGGCGGTAATGTAACGGTTTTTTTTTGATAAGTCAAAAAGTCAGTTGCCGCCTGCAGCTGACTCGCCGGTGGTTCACTGGAAAGCGTTTGCACCTTGGCGGGCAATACGTTATAAAGTGGGCTTTGCACGAGGAACCGCTGTTCAATCGACTCAGTGCCCGGACACATGAGAAAGAGGACAACATGAACATTCTGCTATCGACCCTTGCCGAGGTAATAAGTCTGGTCTTCCAGATCTACATCTTCATCGTTATCGGCCGGGCCATCATCTCCTGGGTCAATCCCGATCCCTACAACCCGATTGTCCGTTTTCTCTACAACGCCACCGAACCGGTGCTCTACCGGATGCGCCGGCTGCTGCCGCTGCAATTCGGGGGAATCGATTTTTCGCCGATCGTCCTTTTGCTCGGACTGTCTCTGCTTCGTCGCATCCTTCTCAGTTTCATAGAGCAACTGGCCTTCCGCTTCTGAGAGGTTCATCATGAGCATCACCCCCATCGACATTCAGCAGCATCAGTTCAAGACTCGCCCCCTGGGCTACGATAAAAAGGGGGTCGATCATTTTCTTGAGCTGCTGGCAGAGGAACTGGAGCGTCTCCACCGCCAGAGCCAGGAGCTCAAGGAAGAACTGGCTCGCACCCGGGCCAGCCTCGATGAGATGCGCTCCCGGGAGCTGACCCTCAAGGAGACCCTGCTGACAACCCAGAGAGTGACCGACGACCTCAAGGCCAATGCCCGCAAGGAAGCCGAGATCATGGTCGCCGAAGCCGAGCTTCGGGCGGAAAAGATCGTCCGCGCCGCCGACGACCGGCGGATCCAGTTGATCAGCGAGATCCAGGAACTCAAAAGGCAGAAAATCTCCTTCGAGACCAGCCTGCGGGCCGTAGTGGAGAGCCATCTGAGGCTGCTTGATCTCGATGTGGTGGCCCTCCATGGGGGCGGCGAAGAGTACCTGCTGGAGGAGTCCCTCCCGTTCGAATCGGGGAACAGGAAGGGAGCTGTTCCCGCCGACGACCCGGACCCGGCGGAGCCTGACTGATGCCCTGGCTGCGTGAGCACCGGGACGGAGTGACCATCGACCTGCATGTGCAGCCCCGGGCCAGCAAAAATGAAATTGTCGGCGTGCAGGGGGAAGAGCTGAAGGTTCGCCTGACCTCGCCGCCGGTGGAGGGGGAAGCCAACCGCCTCTGCGTCGAGTTTTTCGCCAAGCGGCTCAACGTGGCAAAAAGTACGGTGGAGCTGGTAGCGGGGGAGAAGTCGCGGCACAAGCGGTTACTGATCCGGGGAGGAGATGCCGAGGCGGTTCGCCGGACGCTCTCCTGACGGAAGGGCCGGCTTCGGTTCCGGGCCTTGCATTTTCTCCCCGGTTTCGATTATCTTTGCCAGGTATGCAAATGAAGCGCGCCCGACATGCTGTTGCGATCGTCAGTCTGCTGGCCTTTCTCCTGACCGGGCAAGCCGGTGCATTCGGTTTGGTCCTGTGTTTCGGCGCCGACGGACATGCGGCTGTCGAGCAAGACCACAGCAGCGAATGCGGACTTGCCGGTGGATGTCCGACACCTGACCAGGTCGGAACGCACTGTGACGACAGCACCGAGCACGGCACTCCCTGTACCGACGTCCAGCCGTCACTCTCCACGGTCTCTCACCGCAACGATCCGACCCTGGCTGCGCCCGCGGCAGCGGACGTCGCGTTGTTCCCCCCCGCCACGTTGCCGCTGCCGAGCGCATATTTCGCCGCCAGCTTACTGCGTGGCACTGCCGCCACCTACCCCTGCCGTACCCTGCAAGTCCTGCGCACCACCGTTCTGCGTTGTTGAAATCCCACTCCCTGTAACACTGCTGAGGTCGCGTCGTCACAACTTGACGGAACGACCGGACACGCCCGTTTTTTCCTTCAGTAATTTTTGCCCAGGAGTACATCGATGACAGGAACGACCAGGTCGCTCCTGGCCGGGATGTTGTTGTCTGCCTGCGTTGCCGCTACCGTGGCAGCAAGGCCCGATGCCGCAGCTGCGGCCGACAACGAATCCCTGGCCATGACGCTCGGGGCGCCCAGCGCCGATCAGCTTACCTTGACCGAGGCCCTTGCAATCACCTTGGCGAACAACCCCGAGCTGGCAGCGGCGAGAGCCGCGGTCGCCGCCAGCGAGGCCGACGCACGTCAAGCCGGCAGTTTCGTCAACCCGGAACTATCCCTGGAAGTGGAGAACTTCGCCGGGAGCGACGAGCTGAGCGATTTCGACGGCGCGGAAACGACGCTGCGCCTTGACCAGACCATCGAGCTCGGTGGCAAGCGCGCGCAGCGCCGGGCCAGCGGCAGCGCCGCGCAGGCGGTCGCGGTGCAACAGCAGCACCTCACCCGCGCCGAGCTTTATGCCCGAACAGTCGAAGCGTTCATGGGCGTACTGGCCGCCCAGGAGCGCTGGCAATTGGCGGAAATCCGGTTGCAGCTTGCCACCAAGACCTTCGCCGGCATCGAGGCCCAGATCGAAGCCGGCAAATCCCCGACCATCGCCGGAATCCGCAGCCGACCGTTGCTGATCGAGGCGGGACTGGAACTCGACCGGGCATCCGGAGAGTTGCACGCCGCCCGCCAGACGATGGCATCGCTCCTCGGTGTGGCCGACGCCGCGTCCCTTGTCGCCCAGGGCGATCTCGCCGCACTGCCGGACGTGCCGGAGCCCGA